>JAGQVA010001433.1 GCA_020438265.1 Bacteroidota bacterium | reverse complement strand
CCAGAAGGGAAAAAGGCTCTTTCATACCCGGAATAAATGATTTTAATATTTTTCAGCTCTTCAAGAGAAAAATGATCCGGGTCCTTGTCCGGATACATAATCTCAATTGACTCATCGTCAATAATCATTCTATGATCGTGCTTTTGTTCCAGGTCCATATTTGCAAATACCCTCGCTGCCAACAGATGAAAACCGATGAAATTGATCGGTATAGCAACTAATATCACTGTCAGCCATACCTTCGAAAAATCCTGAAGCAGCCAAACCATCATTAGGCCTACCAAAACAATAGCAGGTATTGTCAACCAACGACTCAATTGAAAATACTGTTGAATCCAGGAGCTTCTTCCAGGTAATAAGGGGGCAGTGAATCGCACTGGCACATCGTATTCGTCCATACTGGGGGTTAGTTGTTAGCTATTGGCCTTTGGCTATTTCCTTTGGTAACTCTAATGGCCAAAGGCTAAAAGTCAACAGCCAAAGAAATATACCAAAAGAATCTAAATTTGAAAACTGTTCAGGATTCATTTCATCCCCATTAAATCCAAATAATTGACCAAACGCGTACATATTTGATCAAATATACAATTGAACCCATTATTTTTGGGTTAAAACTTACAAAAAGACCATTTAGCTTACATCATACTGTTTAATGGTATTTTTATTGTTTCAATTAAGTAGGTGACAATTACCTATATTTGCAAACTAAATTCAAAGGGGCAAAAAGGCCTGTTCCTTTTATGTCCAATCCCTAACTTGAATAATTTTCAGGATTTTAATGAGTCTTATCCGTTCCAACTATTTCCTATCCTTGCTATTAAGCTCCCTCCTGGTTTCCAGTATCTATGCACAAAATTCCATCATGGATCAGCAGATTACCAACTGGTATCTGGAGGAAAGATTTTTGATTGCAGATCAAAACGACGATGCGCTTCTGGATGAGTCTGAAATGCAGGCTTTTTCCAGTGAATTTATTTACTATTTGAGTGAAAGACATTTTGAACTGGTCGATAAAAATCAGGATGGATTCCTTAGCTTTAATGAGATTAATCTGAAGAAAAAAACAGAAACCCTGTATCGTTATAGTCAGGAGAGAAAACAATTAAGAACTTTAGCGGGCACATACCCTTTTCTCAATCAGGCAGATGAGGATTATCTGAAAAAGAATCCAGCTTTGGTAGCCCAATTATTTACCAACCTCACCTGGATGTATGAAAATGCCGAATTGGCAGAAAAAATTTATAAAGACAAATTGTGGGCTTCCAAAAATCCGGAAGTTATGATTGCCCTGCATAATAACCTCCGCTGGATGGCGGCAAATCCAATGGAAGCCAAAAACCTTTATCGTGATCGCAACTACACAGAAAGTCTCCCTCATCTTCTGGGTTGGCGGGCTGATCATAAAGATTTTATACGGGCCCACCCTCTGACAAACCAATTCTATGAGCTTGAATTC
>JAGQVA010001432.1 GCA_020438265.1 Bacteroidota bacterium | reverse complement strand
CTTCGCCCAGACTTTCCTCGAAGCAGCAGGAATTACAGCTCCGAATGATATGCAGGGAGAAAGCCTGATGCCTTTACTTACAGGGAAAGACAGTGATTGGAACAGAGAAGCTGTTTATTATCAGTACTACGAATATCCTTCTGTTCACATGGTCAAAAGGCATTATGGCATTGTTACCCAGGATTATAAACTGGCCCATTTTTACTATGATGTAGACGAATGGGAATTGTATGACCGCAAAAAAGATCCCCGGGAATTGAATAATGTCTATGATGATCCGGCTTATGCTGAGGTCGTGGAAAAACTCAAACAAGATCTTCAGGATTTGAGGGTCAAATACAAAGATTCTGATGAATTAGATCAAAAATACATTAAACAATATAATTTAGATAACTAACAATGAAACATTTACTGCTAATCGCCGCCGTTTTACTCAATCTGTCTTTTCTGTCTGCGCAGGATTCAGACAAGGGATTTACTTCTTTATTTGACGGAAAAACCCTGAAAGGCTGGAAAGTAACCGATGAAAATCCCACTTCCTTCCTGGTAGAAGATGGAGCTATCGTTGCCCGTGGACCACGTGCTCACTTGTTTTACATGGGAGCAGACGGGCAGGCGGATTACAAAAATTTTGAACTAAAACTCAAAGCCCGTACAACTCCCGGCTCTAATTCCGGAATCTATTTTCACACCGAATATCAAAAATCAGGATGGCCAGGACTGGGGTTTGAAGCTCAGGTAAATTCCACTCACTCTGACCCGCGCAAAACGGGTAGCCTGTACGGAGTCGTTAACATCTGGGCACCTGAAAAAGTGGATGAAAATTTTGTTGTTAAAGTAGATAAAAACCGTGAAGTGTTCATTCTCAAACCCAGCGCTCCTTCCAAAGACAATGAGTGGTTTGATTACCACATTACAGTTAAAGACAAACACATCGTCATTCGCATCAATGGCGAAATACAGGTAGACTGGACGCAGCCTGACGACTGGAGCAAAGACCGCCGTATTGGTCATGGAACCATTGGTTTTCAGGCACATGATCCACAAAGTGAAGCTCACTTTAAGGATATTAAAATCAAAGTTCTGGATTAAATCTTATTTGCCTTTCTCAAATTAAAGATTCAACACGGAGGTATAGAGAGCCTAAAACCAACCTCAGTGCCTCTGTCCCTCCGTGTTTTTTATTCTAACCCCACTTATTTCCTCCCATGCAACGCTCTTACGCTTTTATCATCTGTATCTCATTCATATTAACCGGATTTACACAGGCTTCTGCCCCTGTCAATCCCACCTGGGATACCTATCATTCCACTGCTGAGGCCCACGCCCTGCTACAGACCTGGCATAAAACATTCCCCAACCTCACGCGGCTGTATTCCATCGGGAAAACCCTCAAAGGGACAGATCTAATGGTTCTGGAGATTACCAATCACCAAACCGGTGCTCCGGAAACAAAA
>JAGQVA010001431.1 GCA_020438265.1 Bacteroidota bacterium | reverse complement strand
AATCGATAGGTTCTGATATCAAACCCTGCCCGAAAAAAGGAAAAGGAATCAGGTCGGGTATCCCAGTTTCCACTTACTTCGGGAAGCGGATTGTCATTATCATGCTCTCCATAATCAAAAACTGTTTCAAACATAAAGTCAGAAGCAGATGGCAGATGTTGCCCGGCATGATAGTGTGTTTTATTTCCGTATAAAACACGTTTTAGATACTGATTTGTACAGTTTGAAGCGTTTCGGTTTTTCTCGTGAGACAAGTTGGGTATTCCAACAAAATCCTCTGCTTTATATTGGTAAATAATTATATTCCCTTTGTCATCATAAGAATGACAAAGCATCCATTCATAAATATTTTGGCCAGGTTCTGAGGGATTAGCAATTCGGGATTGGCTATCTATTCCGTAATAGGATGTAATATTATCCGGGCTAATCGTTCTCCAGAAAATTTCCCCATTTTGCTTATTTTTCCATTGTTCAATCCTCGCCCATAATCCCTCAATCCTTGGTCTGAATTGTTTGATAATATGTGTCTCACTTTCCCGAACAACAATGTTCTGCTCATTATCCAGGAAAGGAACCAGATCTTCGGCATCAGATAGAATAAAGGTGTCACTATCTATGGCATCCTGGTATTTAGGCAGCTCTTTCTCTGTTTTTCTTTTAATGGTGGGAATGCCTACTGTCCAACCCAGTCCAAATGCACTGTTTCCTAACCCTGAGCTATAACCAAGCGAAAGACCTGGGGAAAAACCTGCTCTTGCTGGGGATATGGGTAAGGGAACTGCCAGAGAATTAGTCCCATTAACGGCATTCACAATAAACTTTTCATCAATCCCTTTCATTGCTCCTCCTCCTTTGGGTAGAGAGATAGAAGGAGCTTCAAAAGAGTTTCTTGATTCTGCATTTCCGTCATTATTTTGTCTGGAAAAATTATGAGAGGAAAATGTAGACTGGTTATGATCTGGTGAAACCATTTGAACTATTATTGAACGAAAAAGACATGAATGATGAAGTCATGTCAACTTTTAAATTGAGACAAGATTTTATCAGGAAAATTTGAACTATAGGTGGGAAAGCTATTTAATATAGCCATATCATCGTTTAAAACCAAATTTTCCCTGTTGAAATATTTCAGCGGGCTAAAACAGTGTTATTTTTCCTTATGAATAACAATTCGCCATTTTTCGTATTTTAGCCATCCACAGACCCAATTGCATGATTCTAGCGATACTCATAGACTTTTTGGGAAGCAGGGGGAGAAAACAAAAAGCCCAATGGCAGAATCTCGCCGATGCAGAATTGATTGATCTGTACCAGAAAACGGGGCAGATCGAAATCATTTCCCATATCATGCATCGCTATCAGGGCCTGATTGTCGCCAGAACCCTCAACTATCTGAAGGAGGAAGAACAAACCCGCGACTTTATCTCGCATCTGTATCTACTCCTTTCTCAAAAGCTCA
>JAGQVA010001430.1 GCA_020438265.1 Bacteroidota bacterium | reverse complement strand
GTATTTGCATTTATTTGTAGTAACAAACTAATTATTCATATCTCAGCGATTCTACCGGATCAGCAACAGCTGCCTTAACGGCCTGAAAACCCACAGTTAGAATCGCAATCAATACAATCCCTAGTCCAGCCGAGATAAAAATCCAGATATTCAACTCAAATGTATAGGGAAAATTCGCCAGCCAGTCTGACATAAAATACCAGGCCAGAGGTGTTCCAATAACAATAGATACCAGAATGAGCACTAAAAAGTCTCTGGTAATCAGGGCAATAATGTTTAAAACTGAAGCCCCAAGGACCTTTCTGATACCAATTTCCCGGGTTCGTTTTTCCGCAGCAAAAGCAACTAACCCTAATAATCCCAGACAGGCTACAAAAATGCTCAAAAGGGTAAAAATCCCAAGGAGAGTACTTAGTTTTTCTTCTGCTTTATACATCTGATCGAAGCTGCTATCGATAAACTGATAATCCAGCGGATAACCTGTCTGATAACTATCCCATACCTCTTCAACTCCCTTCATCGTTTCGGAAAGGTTGGTGCTATTTACCCTTAAAGCCATTTTCCAGGCTGCACTGGGATAAATATGCAAAACCGCCATAGCTACTTCTTCATGCAGACTTTTATAATGAAAATCCTTGACGACACCGATAATTCTGCCTTTTTTCAGTTCCTGGTTGTGATTCCACATAGGCCAGTGTAGTTCTGTGCCAAGAGCAGCTTCTGAAGACTCAAAACCCATTTCCCTGACTGCGGTTTCGTTGATGATAAAAGCTTCATTTTCGTCAGTGGAAAAATCTCTTGAAAAATCACGCCCTGCAATGATTTCCATTCCCATGGTCTTGATATAATCGTGCTCAATGATAAACACATTAGAGGACATACGTTGATCATTTTTCGCCAGAATAATATTATCTCCCGCGACAATATCTCCGGGGAATCCATAACCAAACGTACCCGAAACCACTCCCGGAAGCTTGAGAAATTCACTTTTGGCCTGTTCAGGCGCCTGATCAACCTTTCCTTTCATCGGAAAGGTCAGTACGTATTCCTTATCGAAACCCAGATCTTTATTATTGAGAAAAGTTACCTGATTGTAAATGATAATGGTCGCAATGATCAATAGAATGGAAAGGGAAAACTGAATAATGACCAGGCCTTTTCTGAAGAAAATATCAAATACATTTCCCGGCATTTTACTTCCTTTAAGTACTCTTACAGGTTTGAATCGGGAAATAAATAAAGCTGGATACACACCCGCAAAAACGCCTACGATGATTGTCATCGTCAAAATCGCCAATAATAACCCTGGCTGTTCGATAAAACTAAAAACCATTTCCTTTCCGGTAAACTGGTTGAGCACAGGTATCAAACCCATCGTCAGCCCAATCGCCAGAATCGTTGAAATCAGGCTTAAAAGGGCGATATCGACGTGTTTCGCGCGCAGGCGGATCGGATCGGGCG
>JAGQVA010001429.1 GCA_020438265.1 Bacteroidota bacterium | reverse complement strand
GCTGGCATTGGTGTGGTCGGTTTTAAATTCTTGCTCTTCAGTTAGTTTGTATAATAACCAGCAATCAACGGTTCCGAAAAAGACCTCCCCATTCTGGACTCGCTTTTTGAGTGTTTCATCATTTTCCAATAACCACAACAGTTTGGTTCCTGAAAAATAGGGATCAATGATGAGACCTGTTTTTTCATGAATAATTGCCTCCTGTCCCCTGGCTTTGAGTTCTTCGCAAATTCCGGTGGATCGTTTACAAGCCCAAACGACTGCAGGACTTATTGCCTCTCCTTCTTTATCCCAGAGCATAAAGGTTTCTCTTTGATTGCTGATGCCACAACACGCAATTTCTGAAAGTTGATGGCCTTTTTGTTTGAACTGATAAAGACATTCTTTCACCGAATCAATCACATTCTGATAAATGCCCTCAGGGTCTTGTTCGACGAATCCATTAGTGAAATGATCGGTGTGTAAGGGAACTGAACCTTTGGCTTCTACATGCCCTGATTCGTTGAAGATAATGGTTTTGGTGCTGCTGGTGCCTTGATCTATGGCTAGGATGTACATAGTTTTATTTCTTATTCGCTTTGTCCAAAATCACCGCCAACAAAATCACCGCCCCCTTCACCACCTGCTGCCAAAACGGCGATACATTCAACAGCACCAATCCATTATTCAGTACTCCAATGATAATCGCTCCCAGAACTGTTCCCCAGATGCTTCCTTTTCCTCCTGAGAGAGAAGTCCCGCCGATCACTACTGCAGCAATGGCATCCAGTTCATAACTCATACCAGCATTGGGTTGTGCAGAATCCAGTCTTGCCGTGATCATTAATCCTCCCAAAGCTGCGGTGATTCCTGAGATTGTGTAAACAATCGTTTTGATCTTTTTGGTTTTTATTCCAGATAAATTAGCTGCGTTTTCATTTCCGCCAATGGCATAAATATAGCGACCTAAAGGCGTTTTATTCGTAATAAAAACAGCCAATAACACCACCAGAAAGCTAATCCAAACGGGTAGTGGGATTCCTAAAAACCAGCCCGTTCCAATAAAATCAAAGTTGTCTCCCAGGCCATTGATTGGAAAACCCTGTGTGTATAACATGGTAAATCCTCTGGCCATAGTAAGCATCGCCAGTGTTGCGACAAAAGGAGGAACGCTAAATTTGGTAATGGCCCAGCCATTAAACCAACCTAATCCGGCCCCTACAATCAAACCCGCCAAAATTCCTCCCAAAAGGGTGAATCCAATAAAGAGATTCTGAGAGGGTAATTCAATTCCAAATTTTAATAGTCCTGCCGTTAATGCTCCGGCAAAGGCGAGAATTGATCCCACCGAAAGGTCTATTCCGCCTGTGAGAATGACCAACGTCATACCAACAGATATACAAAGATTGACGGAAATTTGCCTTAGCACATTCCAGCCATTTGCCACGGTCAGAAATTTGTCCGACAAAATGCTGATCACCAG
>JAGQVA010000141.1 GCA_020438265.1 Bacteroidota bacterium | reverse complement strand
AACCAAACATAACAATTAACCCAGCCAATTGACCGGCTATATATCCCAGAATTAACCCTTCAAAACTCCACTCCAGCCATCCCAACCAGGCGCTGACCAAAACCAAAACCGCCGAACGGGCAATTTTTGACCAGGAAAGTCCTTTGTACTCTTTCTGGCGATTGAGCCAGGTGCGTATAGGTTGCGTAAGTCCTTCCAGCAATAACCCCAGCGGAATCAGCAAATGCCAGCCATACAAATCGATGGCATCACCTGTATCCAGAATCCATTTTCCTCCAAAAACCGCAATCAGTGCGAGCAAAATGGATCCTCCCAAAGCAATCCAAAAGCTTAATAAAACCAGATGGAAAGCCTTTTCATCTTCTTTCGGCAGCATGATGGCATGCTCATACCCTCCGTTGATCAGGACAACGGTAATGGCGATGCTGGCGACAAAAAAGCCAAACAAACCAAATTCTACATCATTATACAGACGAGGTAAAATCAGAATAGAAGCCACACCGAAAACCTGAGCTACCAGAGAGCCGGAAGTCAGCGTGGCCACGTTGCGCCAGAACTCGGATTGCCGTATTTTTTGTAGCTGTGGTTTTAGCATCTTTGATAATAAATAACCATGTAACAGATTTCTACCTGCCCGGGCAGGTAGAAATCTGTTACGATATTCCTTTCAAATAAGGCGACTCCAATAACTCCCTCACCATTGCCTTATCAATCGGAAAGGTAAAAGAATCTTCTGATAATTCAGAAACCGGAATCCAGCGGAAAAGCTGCTGATCTCCCTGTTTATCCTCAAAATCCCATGCTTTTTCGCTAAATTCTCCTTTTAATTCGCCTTGCGCACGTACCAGAAAATACATACATATCACCTGATCGGTTTCTCTAAACATAGAGACCTGAAGAAAAGGATTCACATAGACAATTTGTCCTACTTCTATTTCGGCTTCCAGTTCCTCGATCCATTCTCTTTTTAGCGCATCTTCAATTCCTTCGCCAAACTCAAGCCCACCTCCCGGCAATTTCGTCATCTTTATATCGTATCTAATTTCATCAGTAACCAGAAGGCAACCATCCTTAATCAGGATTCCATACACTCTTATGTTAAAGCGATTCATAATGCAAAATTATTCCTTTAAATTTGATCCCAATATTAGGTATATGAAACACATTATCATTGTTTTTCTCTCAACATTTGTTTTTTCTCTTTCCGTTTGGGCGCAGCAGGAAGAAGTTTCGGATGATTTGCCTTCCGATCCACCCTCAAAATTTGACCTGGTTTTTAACCGGGGATTTATGCTAAATGGCGGTGGAACGCTGGACACAGTGCCGATCAACGGTAGCAATTCAGGCACTTTTTCAATTGGAGGCGGGATAAAATTTCCTTTGGCAAATAATAAACTGGGCATCAGAGTGACTCCTTCTCTGGCCTGGACAACGATTAATTATAATCAGACCAGTGTAAAAACTTTTCCGACAATTCCTGATTCGCTGGATTTTGACCTTACCCATGAGAAACATAGCCTATTTCATGTCGAACTTCCCATTGGCGTGTATATAAATGTGTCTCGCGACGAAGATAATGACCCTAAATTTTTTGTTGAAGCAGGAGGATATATCGGTTATCTGACTTCCGCATCTTATCAGTATCGTTATCTGAACTCGGATGGGCAGCGGGTCAAAGTACAAAACCGGGATCTTCAAACCATTGAAAATGAATTTGAAAAATTGAGATATGGGATTTACGCTCGTCTGGGGTATAAATGGGCAGCACTTTACTTCAATATGCGTCTGAATGATGTTTTTGATGAGCTTGCCAATGATCCCCCCAATGATATGGCCGGTTATAAAAATCCCACTATTCCACCTTTACAGGTGGGGATAACGATATTTTTGTAGGGGATAGCTATTGGCTATTAGCCTTTGGCCGTTAGCTTGATTGCCAACAGCCAAAGGCCAACAGCCAAAGGCCACTACTCAAACATCTCCTCCAGAACTTCATCATAAATCTGTACCCTGGCAGGCATCTCATAATCAGCCTGATTAATCAGGAGAATAATCGTCATGTCCTCCACAGGAAAATACTGGGCAACGGTTAAAAACCCGTCTATACCACCTGTATGGCCAACATTGGTTCCATAAGGCGTTTTTTGACGCTCCAGGCCATACCCGTTCTGAAAATGACCAAAGGTCTCATCCTCCCAGCCTTCAGGCAGGTCAAACCAGTCAGTCATCTGACTTAGAGAGGAGGTGGAGATGATTTGCCCTTTCATCAGTGCTTCCATAAAAAAGCCCAAATCATAAGCATTGATCGCGATACCACCGTCTCCGGTACTCATTTCATCCTTATAAAGGAAAGAGCTTTCGACCAGTTTCCCGTCTCCATATAAATCCACATATCCTTTAACTATTCCGTCAGGTAGTGGATCTTTGGTGATAAAATAAGCGCTTTCCAGCCCAAGAGGATCAAAAATGGTTTCATGGTACACTTCCCTCAGATTTTTATTGGATACCGCTTCCAGAATCATTCCCAGAAGGAGATAATTGGAATTGGAATAATAATAGGTTTCTCCAACCTCGTGTGTGGGATTTTTGCCGTAGGCATAAGTCAGGATCTCTTCATGTGTCCAGTGATTATTCACATTATTTAGCCTGTCCAGTTCAAATTGGGTAGTATAATAGTCCGCAATTCCGCTGGTATGAGCCAGTAAATGTTTGATCTGACTTTCGTTGGCATTTTTCATTCTGTCGGTGACAGAAGCCGGAAGCCATTTCGTTACAGAATCTTCAATAGACAATTTACCTTGATCCACATAAACAAAAATGCTGGCGGCAGTAAATACCTTGCTAATGCTGGCAATCAAAAACGGGTTACAGGGATTTACAGATAAATTGGACGCCAAATCGGCTTTGCCACTGGCACCCAGCCATACACCGTCCCGATCTTTGACCATCAGGGATACTCCCATGAGTTCGTTTTTTTGATTTCGATCAATGATTTCCTGATAAATCGCAGCCTTTGGATGGCTGGCACTGCTATCAGCAAATGAGAAACTACACTGGTAAGTATCTTGCGGTTGGATTTCGTTTTTTTCACAATTGCTAAGCAAAAAAACCGCAAGGCTTAGCAAAAAGATAGATATATAATTGATTTTCATTGTTTTATAATTTGATATCAACACCGAATTTTAGAAAAGAATGAGGAATGACAGGAATTCCATTGGCAAAGGGAGTCTCCAGCATAAATGATTGCCTGATGAATGGTTCAATCGGAGAAGAGTTGCGATAGGTAAGTCCAATGCCTGCCTCGGCGATTGCATGAGGCCTGCCCATTTGATTCGCTACCAGGTATTCTCCTGTTTCCGGATTATGTTTATAAATATCAGCGGGGTAAAAGGTATGCATATATCCTATTGAGCCAGTAAGATCCACACCCAGATGAGTAAAAAAATATTTCTGATAGTGATATTGTCCCTTTAGATAAAAACCCGTTTCGAGCTTTTCGTGATAATATCCCCCGGCAACCACATCCCATTGACTTAGAGAATGTTCTCTTTGAGTTTCTCGTATGGTAATGCCCAATTCCGCTCCGGGATGAATCGGTAAATACCTCGAAAAGGGAAATGCAATACTTTCTGTCAAAAGAGAAAAAGAAAGCTGGGAAACCTTTTTGTCTTTGGGAATAACCTCCTGCCCCAGACCCAAAAGGGGAATTCCGAGCAACATGATGATAAAAAATTTTGTTTTCATTATATCAGTCTAATTAATAGTAAAATGTTAAGGCCATAGTGATCCTCGAAGCTGTCTCAAAAGGTCGATTTTAATATAAAACACGGAGGCACGGAGATGGCGAATAATTGATAATCATCTACTTATCTCCGTGTCTCATTGCCTCTGTGTTGAATTTTTAGGCTTTTGAAACAGGCTCGTGAGAGTATATGGCGAAAAAGATTAAGTGTGTTTTTTAGCAATATTCTGGTTGTTCAACCAAAATTCATCATTGTCTCATTCCGGCCGGAAAAAATGATGTTGTGATTTATATTTGCTATTTGATTGACAAGGCTAATTTTAAGACAGTTGCAGGGGGAATCGATTTTTAATTCAAATCAGGGTTTTTATCAGCTTTTCTTCAGAATTAATAATTATCTTGTTTAGGAAATTTGATTCTTAATTATGTTAGTCTATGAAAACCTTAACCCCACAAAAATCAATCATACTGTTCATAATTTTGCTGGTTTCAGTTTTGTTGAATCCGGCATGTAAATCATCGGAGCTTACCAAAGAGGAACGTCTTGCCCAAAAAGAACTCGCCAGAGCGGAAAGGATTCTGGAAAAGGAAAAACTAAGAGAAGCTCAAAGTGCTCCTGCCAGTAGTATGGAAGAATTATTGCGCAGACAACCCAATGTAATTGTTACCGGATCAGGTAATAGTGTAAAGGTCGAAATTCGCGGAAGCACCTCTATTACCTCCAATAATGAACCCCTCTACGTGTTAGATGGCAGAAGAATGGGAAATAATTTCCAATTGATCTCTCACATTAATCCCGGAGATGTACACAGAATTAATATTGTTCGTGACCCGGCGGAGCTTTCTGCTTATGGTCTTGGGGCCGCAGCAGGGGTAATTGAAATCATTACGATTAAGTAATAAAGATTGAAAAAATCGCTTCCATTTTGAAGCGATTTTTTCAATTTCAACCCTTCCCAGCATAGCACAGCCTGAAAATGTATGAGAGAATCCTTTTATTGTGAAAAAGAATTCTCTATGCAATATATTATCCCTTTCTCCTCCCGTTTTGCCAGATTTTTCCTGATTGTTTTATGTGTTTCTATTTCTACACAAACCTTTGCTCAGCCTCGCAAAGGATTGGTCGAAGTAGTTGTTTCACCTGAACATAGCAACTGGACATACACACTAAATGAAAGAGCAGATTTTGAAGTAAAAATTCTCTTAAACGGCCAGCCTTTAAGCGATATCACTGCCACGTATGAGCTCGGTCCTGAGCAAATGCCTCCGGAAGAAAAAGGCGAAATTATGATTAAAAAAGGGCTTGCAGTGATCAAAGGAATAAAAATGAAAAAGCCCGGTTTTGTCCGATGCACTGTAAAAACGACCTATGAAGGGCGTACGTATGAGGGCTGGGCTACCGCCGGATTTGCTCCTGAAAACATCCAGCCAGTCGTTCAAAAGCCTGAAGATTTTGATACTTTTTGGGAGAATGCCAAGGCAGAACTGGCCAAAATTCCTATTGATGCGCAGCTTACCCTCATGCCGGATCTGTGTACCCCCGACATCAATGTATATCATGTGAGCCTGCAAAATATTGCCCTTTCTGCCTGGAGAGGCCCCAGCCGTTTCTTTGGTGTGCTTTCCGTTCCCAAAGCTCCTGGAAAATATCCAGCTATTCTCAATGTACCGGGAGCTGGAGTCAGGCCTTATGGCAGAGATGACCGGGCTGCTCAGGGCGTGATTGTCCTCAGGGTAGGGATTCACGGAATTCCTGTTAATCTCGGGCCTGAAGTCTATAATGAATTGGGGCGGTCTGCCCTGGCAGATTATCCGACAAGTCATTTGGATGATCTCGACCGGTATTATTATAAAAGAGTGTATATGGGATGCGTGAGGGCGATTGATTTTATTTTTAGTATGCCTGAATTTGATGGTGAAAACCTCGCTGTAACAGGCGGAAGCCAGGGCGGTGCGCTTTCAATTATTACCGCCGGACTGGATAAAAGAGTCAATTACCTCGCTGCTTTTTATCCCGCTCTTTGTGATTTGACAGGTTATCTTGAAGGCAGAGCAGGTGGATGGCCTCACATGTTTAAAAATTATGATGCCAGCCTTCGTCCCAACTGGGTAAAAGTAGCGCCCTATTATGATGTGGTGAATTTTGCCCGTAATCTCACTGTTCCCGGATGGTATTCCTGGGGGTATAATGATAATGTTTGCCCGCCAACTTCGATGTATGCAGCTTATAATTCTATTAGTTCACCCAAGGAATTACATGTATTCCACCAGACTGCTCATTGGACTTTTCCCGAGCAGGGAGAAGATGCAAATGCATGGTTGATGAAGATGTTGAAGAAGGAGTAAAGAGGGGACAATGAATAGAAATTTCGATATTCGAAGTATTATTCCATTCCACCCAAACTAATATCTGACAGCTTAATCATCAAAAATTACCGTTTGACCAATTACGTGCATAATTGCTGGTTTAGAAGAGTAAATTAGGTGTTGAAATAACCTATTTTTCTACCAAAATCTATTATAAACAGCAATAAACAAACATGTACGTAATCCTAAGGAAAATTTATAATCGCTTTCCCCTTATATTTTTTCTAACGATGTTATTCGGAGTTTTGATCCAACCATCTTTTGGTCAGGTTGGATTTGCCGTGGATGACGTCATCACCAATTTATCCAGTCCGACTTCCCTTGATTTTGGACCTGACGGGCGCCTGTATGTAGCCCAGCAAAACGGTACGATTACCGTTTATGGCATTTCCCGGGTGGGTTTGGGAGACTATCAGGTGGATAATTCAGAGACAATTCTGGATGTAAAAAATAATGTTCCCAATCACAATGATGACGGAGCGTTAAACCTCACGCAAAAGCGGCAGATTACCGGTATCATGACTGCCGGAACAGCGAATAATCCTGTTCTCTATGTTTCTTCTTCAGACTGGCGAATCAAAGTAGGCGAAGATGGAAACCTCGATACCAATTCGGGGACGATTACCCGCCTGACCTGGGTAGGAACGGATATCAATGACCCCAATGGCTATTGGAACAAGGTTGATATTGTGAGGGGATTGCCACGCTCGGAAGAAAACCACGCTACAAATGGAATGGATCTGGATATAGCCAATAACATTCTTTATGTGATGAATGGGGGTAACTGTAATAAAGGCGTTCCTTCCAATAATTTCGGAGCAACTCCGGAATATGCCCTTTCTGCGGCCCTGCTAACGATCGATCTGGATTCGATTGAAAATATGCCGGTTTATATCGACAGCCGCACCAATACACAGTTTATCTATGATATTCCTACATTAGATGATCCAACCCGGATCAATATTGATAATACCCACCCTGAATTTCCTTATCCTTCCAATCACCCGATGTATAATAGCACGATTGATTTGGGAGATCCATTTGGAGGAAATAATGGGTTAAATCAGGCCATGTGGGTAGAATTTGGACCGGTTCAGGTATATTCTCCCGGTTATAGAAATGCTTATGATGTAGTGTTTACGTCTTTAGGACGTCTTTACACTTTTGATAATGGCCCTAATGGCGGATGGGGAGGCCCTCCCTTGATTTATGATTCTCAGGGAAATCCCAAAGGCACAGGCCCCTGGGCGCCTGGTGATTACAGCTCCAACGAACTTCAGGAAGCATCTTCTACCGCTCATGGCGATGGACTGCATTATATCAATGCACCTGGATATTATGGTGGATACCCCAATCCAACCCGCGCCAATCCTGACAAAGCCGATTTGTTTTTTTATGTCTATAATAATGGAGGCTGGGTGCTGGATTCGGTTTACGATTTTATGACCGACTTTCCAGAACCTCCCGTGCCTTTGAATCTGGCTAATCCTATCGAAAGTGATTATCAGGCTCCTGCCGGTGCGTTAACTGTGATTAATTCCTCTACTAATGGAATTGCTGAATATACGGCTTCCAATTTCAACGGAGCTTTACAGGGAAATTTGCTGACAGTAGCTTTTAATGATAAGGTTTATTCTATTAAGCTGAATGGGAATGGAGATGTTGTAACGAATCAGACTGCTTTACTGGACGGTTTTGGAAGTAATCCTTTGGATGTGATTGCTTTGGGAGATAATGATTTGTTTCCCGGCACCATCTGGGTAGCTCTGCACGGAGATAACAAAGTTACTGTTTTTGAACCCAATGATTATCAGCCATTTACCTGCGACAGTACCTATTCAACGATGATTGATTCTGATGGTGACGGGTATTTGAACGCAGATGAATTGGATAATGGAACTGACCCCTGTTCGCAAGGAAGCAAACCTCATGATTACGATGGCGATTTTGTTTCTGATTTGAATGATTCCGACGACGATAATGATGGCCTGCTGGATACGTATGACCCTTTTCCAGTTGATCCCAATAATGGACTGAATACATTTTTACCCATTCAATATGGTTTCTCTATCAATGGTAATGATGCGATTCCGGGAACTCTGTTTGGACTGGGTTTTACAGGAGTGATGACAAATGGAGATCCTGTCAACGCTACTCCCGGAACCGACTACCAAATGTTTTATGAAGAAGACAGCCTGAATCTGGGCGGTGCAACCAGTAAACTGGGAATGGAAAATATTGGCTTTGGAGATGCCCTCGGGGCATTAAATACGCAGGAAAACGGGTTTCAATTTGGTTTGAATGTCGATACATCATCAGCACCTTTTACGGTGGTAACCAGAGTCGAATCTCCTTTCTTTCTGGTAAATGGAGCTCCTATTCAGCCCATTGACGGACAATCCATGGGACTGATGGCAGGCCCCGGAAATCAGGACAATTATGTAAAAGTGGTCATGAACGCACAAGGCGGAGCTGGTGGAGTAGGGGTGACCCTTGAAATAGACGGAGTAGAAATAACTACCGATTATCCTGTCAGTATCACCGGAAACGTGTTAAGCGTAACGGCGGTAGATTTATTCCTGACTTTCGATCCGGGCAATCTGACAGTGCAACCTGCTGTTTCTACTAACGGAGGAACAACTAAAATTTTGCTGGGAAGCCCGCTGAACATTCCGGCAAGCTGGTTTGACCTTTCTGATAACCTGGGTTTTGCGGTGGGAGTGATTGCAACTGCTGGTAATTCCGGACAAAAATTTGATGCTACCTGGGACTTTATCCATGTGATGAGTACTGTTCCGGTTGCAGTCGGATTAGCTGATGTACAGGTAGTTGCAGGTGATCCTGATGATCAGATCAATCTCAATAATTATTTTAACGATGATAATGGAACTGCTGGTCTGGTGTACGCTGTAACCGGAAATACAGGAGTTTCCGTTGGAGCGCAAATTTCAGGCTCTACATTGACATTATCTTATCCTTCAACAGGAACAGATCTGGCCAATATTACAATCAGAGCAACGGATGCGGATGGCAATTTTGTGGAGGATTCTTTCACAGTAACGGTTTTGGATGCTTTAACTGTTTACTATCGGATTAATGCAGGAGGAAGTGCCCAAACTGCGCTGGATGCTCCCAAACCTGGTTGGGATGAAGATACGCAGACAAATGGTTCTCCTTACCGAAATGCCGGTAGCAAAACCAACGGGTATAATATCGTCAATGTAGATGCAAACGTGCCTTCATCCACCCCTGTTTCTGTTTTTCAGTCTGAAAGATGGGACCCTAAATCAGGCGGACAAATGGAATGGGATTTCCCTGTTCCGGGCGCAGGCAATTATGAAATCAGGCTGTATTTCGCAGATGGGTATTCCGGTACCAATACGCCTGGAAAAAGGATTTTCAGTGTTGAAATTGAGGGCGATGTGGTTCTGCCAGATTATGATATTGTCGCT
>JAGQVA010001428.1 GCA_020438265.1 Bacteroidota bacterium | reverse complement strand
ATATTCCCGCCGATTATGAAATTAGAGATTGGGAAAGTTTAAAACCGTTTTTTGACTTTTTAGAACAAAGAGAACCTAAATCGAGAGAAGCGCTGGAACTTTTTCTGAGGCAGCGGAATGAACTGGATGCACTGGTAGCGGAAGAATTTGCCTGGAGATAGATCCGTATGACTTGTGATACTGCCGACGAAGAGAAGAAAAACGCTTATCAGTATTTTGTCTCTGAAATTGCACCGCATCTCTCTGTCTATGAAGACAGATTAAATCGAAAAATCGCTACCAATCCTTATTTTGATAAGCTGGACCCCGATTTTTATCATACTTATACCCGCCAGCTCGAAAGGGAAATAGAAATTTTCAGGGAAGAAAACGTCCCGCTTGCAACAGAATCCCAAACGATCTCTCAGGAATATGGAGTCATTATGGGAGGTATGTCGATTGAGTACGAAGGGAAAGAACTGACCATTCAGCAGGCGGGAAAATACATGGAAAACCAGGACCGTGAGCTCCGCAAAACCATCTGGAAAAAGATTGCCGAAAGAAGAGAGCAAGACACAGAAAAAATCCAGGAGATATTTGACAAACTGATTCAAATCCGCCATCAGATGGCGATGAATGCAGGTTACGATTCATATACCAGGTACAAATTTGACCAAATGGGGCGGTTTGACTATCGTCCGGAAGATACCCAATCTTTCCACCATGCGGTTGAAAAAGTAGTTACCCCCATTTATGGTGCTTTGCTTGAAGAGCGTAAACAAAGGCTGGGATTGGACACTTTGCGTCCCTGGGATCTGAGTGTGGATATTTTTGGGACAGATCCGCTCCAACCTTTCGAACATTCTGAAGAATTACTCCAAAAATCCATGAAGGTACTTTCTGAGCTTCGCCCTGAGTTAGGGCAGATGCTCAGCCTGATGAATGAAATGGGTTATCTCGACCTGGACAGCCGCGTTGGCAAAGCACCCGGCGGATACAATTATCCTTTAATGGAAGTAGGGATTCCTTTCATTTTTATGAATTCCGCTGGTACACAAACCGACGTGATTACCATGCTTCACGAAAGCGGTCATGCGGTTCATTCCTTTGTCACACGATATATTCCCCTCGATGCGCTCAAGCGTACTCCTTCCGAAGTAGCCGAACTGGCTGCCATGACCATGGAACTTCTTTCTCTGGATAAATACGATACTTTTTATCAGGACTCTAATGCTCTGATTCGGGCTCAGAAAAACCAGCTACTTCGCTGTATTCTGATTTTCCCCTGGATCGCAGCCGTTGACGCCTTCCAGCAATGGGTCTATGACAATCCTGTCCACGACATCGAAACCCGCAACCAAAAGTGGGACGAAATTTACCTTCGCTTCCACGGCGATTACGTCGACTGGAGCGGATATGAAGATTCCCGCCGGACTATGTGGCTCAAGCAGGGGCATATTTTCGATGTACCATTCTATTATATT
>JAGQVA010001427.1 GCA_020438265.1 Bacteroidota bacterium | reverse complement strand
TTTACTTTGTGTCTTTTGTGGTGTTTACCACGGAAGACTCAGAAAACACAGAAGAATGGATAAATCCAGCTTTGTTTACTTTGTGACTTTGTGGTTCAAATAACATAAGGCCTAACCCATTGTGGTAAATTCATCTTAATCCTTCAAAATCTCCGCAAACCGCCACACATCCTCAAAACTATTATACAACGGCACGGGTGCAAGTCGAATCACATTAGGTTCCCGCCAGTCACAAATGATCCCGGCTTTGGTAATTCGCTCAAAAATTTCCCGGCCATTCGCGCCAGTTAATAATGACAGCTGACAACCTCTCTGTTTGGGGTCAGAGGGAGTGATAATTTCTATTTCAGGTCCAATATCCTGAAGTAAAAACAAGAGATAACCCGTCAACTTTTTAGACTTCTCAACTAACCCGTCCATTCCAACTTCATCAAAAATAGCCAAAGATGCCCTCAGAGAAGCCATTGCCAAAACGGGAGCATTACTCAATTGCCAGCCTTCGGCAGTAGGAATAGGATCAAACTCTGGACCCATCTGAAAGCGGGTTTCTTTGTCATGGCCCCACCAACCCGCGAAACGCGGCAGGTTTTTATCAGAAGCATTGCGTACATGCACAAAACAACCCCCAACCCCTCCGGGGCCGGAATTCAAATATTTATAGGTACACCAACAAGCAAAATCTACATTCCAGTCGTGGAGCTTTAGTTGAATATTTCCCACAGCATGAGCAAGGTCAAAACCTACTTTGGCCCCAACTTCATGGCCGATTTTTGTAATTTTTTCAAAGTCAAATACCTGCCCTGTATAATAGTTGACTCCTCCCAGAAGAATAAGCGCAAGTTGGTCGCCATTTTCGCGAATCGCCGCTTCAATATCCTCCTGCCAGACGCAGTGCTCTCCCTCTTTGGGCTGGAGCATAATTAATCCTTCCTCAGGATCAAACCCATGATGGATGAGTTGAGATTTCACTGCGTAAATATCTGAGGGAAAGGCGTCTGCCTCGATCATGATCTTGTAACGCTTGGCGTCAGGACGGTAAAAAGAAGCCATCATCAGATGTAGATTGACCGTCAGAGAATTCATTACGACCACTTCCTCTGGCAAAGCACCCACAATACGGGCAGAAGATTCAGTCAAAAATTCATGATAAGGCATCCATGGGTTTTTGGCATGAAAATGTCCTTCCACTCCCAACATTTCCCAGTCTTTGAGCTCCGTTTCGATAAAGGCTCGAACGGATTTGGGCTGACAACCCAGGGAGTTTCCACAAAAATAAATATAGGGTTCTCCGCTTTCCTGAACGGGTATATGGAATTGTTCTCTGTATGATTTGAGAGGATCTGCCTGATCCATTTGCCGGGCAAAATCCAGGCTATTTTGAAAAGAGATATTCATTTGGGTTAAAGGATTACTAAAACCGCAAAAGATAACTCTTTTCAGTAGTATTTCCAGCTTTATCCTGGACTT
>JAGQVA010001426.1 GCA_020438265.1 Bacteroidota bacterium | reverse complement strand
ATTCGTAATTGCAGTAAATATAGGGAGTTTTATTTTATTCGCAATTGCAGTTTTTATAAATCGCAATTTTGCCCAATGGAGAATTAAAATATAAAGTTTCGGAACGTGGGAAGTGGGATATGAATTTTAAAAAGGGTTATTTGGACAACTCTTTCTCAGTTCATACTACCGCTTAATGATGAACTTAGATACTTGCCATTTACTTCTATCAGATTGGATTCTTAGGAAGTAAACTCCATCTGCTAATTCTGATAAAAGGATCTTCTCAGAAGATGTTAATTCCAGATCCATACATTTTTTCCCCATAGCGTCAAAAATGTTGATTTTATATTTCTGGTTCTTTTTCAGTCCTTCTATATACAGATAATTAACAGCTGGATTAGGAAATAAACGAAAAGAATTTTCTGGAAAATTTTCTATACTTACTGACAAAAGGTTTGATAAATAGTCTTTAATTACCAACCCACTAGCTGGAGGTAAGCCTTGTCCCCATCCCATAAAGTGGGATGCCAGAATAACAAATTCTCCGTTTGTATTGATAGTAAAATCTACTGGAATATCACCCATCTTTCCGTATTTTTTAATAGTATAACTTCCTTGCCCAAAGGTTGGTGCAGGCCTACAAATCCAGATTCAGTAAATTTTACATTAATAGCCTCACTCCACAGGCACAATCCGATCAAAAGCCAATCCACTCGACCCTTCTCCTCTACCCGTCCGCTTATTAACTCCCAACCAGTTAAATACCTTCCCTCCATACCACCTCGTCCGCTGAAATGACTGACTCACTTCAATTCCGGAGCGAGGCACTTCTTCCTCGTGAATGAAATAGGCTTTTCGGGGAGATTGCTCCAGCCCTTCTCTTAACAGGAAAGTGCGAGGACGTACTTTTTCGGCGGGTTTGTCATTTCCCGGAATAATACGTGGCATAGCTGCTCTTTGCAACTGAATCTCCCGGTTATCATTTTTCTTGTGGACAGGAATAAAGGGAATCCAGTTTTCCGGCACGGAATTCACAAGCCGATAGCGAATGTCAGCCGCAGGCGGAATGGGCTCTGGAGTTTCTTCAACGCGATTTTGGAAATAATTATACAGCTCACGACCTGCTTCGTGTCCTTTCTTTTTATCACCGGAAGCCAGTAAAATGTCTGTTTCAATTGCCCAGACCATATTGGCGACTTCATCACGCACCATCGCAAATTGTTCGATAGGTTTTCCTTCCTGGATTTTGGGTACGGTGGGCAATACCAACAGGCTATTATCAGCCTCCTGAAGCCCTTTGCCTTTGACATTAATCGTGTACATGGTCCATCTCTGCCAGTCATCATCAGGGCCTTTACCCGTAGCGTCAATCCAGGTTCTTTCGCCAAAGACATTGGTAACAACCATTCCTTTTACCTGAGAAATGGTACCTGCGAGAAGCGGTTGAGGAATCAAAAACCAGTCATTTGCATAAACCAGTGCAAACTCAG
>JAGQVA010001425.1 GCA_020438265.1 Bacteroidota bacterium | reverse complement strand
CTGCCTAAAGACCTTCCAGGTTTTGAAAACCTGGAAGGTCTAAAGCGAAAGAAAATCAGTCGTGATAATGATTAATATACAGATTGGGATAATACCTCAAAAGTATAAACGGCCCTCGCTTAATGTACATGAAAAGTCATAATGGGCTGCCATACATGGTTAACCACATTTTCAGAAATGCTTTTCTTAAAAAGTCTGCTCAGGCCTTTTCGCTGATGTGTACCCATGAGGACAAAATCGATATGAGAATCTTTGCAGAAGTTTTCAATTCCCTTTTCGATGGTTTCTTCACAATAGACATGCATTTCTACATTTTCCAACTGATTGGCCGTTACAAAATCGGTCATATTGCTCGTAATATTCCGGTTTGTCTCAAAGTCTCCGGGAGTATTTATGCGCAAAAGATGGATAGTAGAATGAAATGCCTGCTGGAGCACTCTGACCATTTTCAAATCCATTTCTTCGGGTTTATCAAATCCTCCCACAAGCAGCAAATGAGAAATAGATACAAGCGAACGATCACATTTCAGGGTAAGTACCGGAACAGGAGAAGTACGCACAATATGAGCCGCATGTGTACTGCGAATCCATTCATCCACGCCAGTCGCACCACCAGTTCCCATTACAATCAGGTCCGCCTTTCTTTCAGTTGCATATTGAACAATATCTTCATCAACACGACCGATTTTTACCCGAATTTGGGTAATATCCTTTTTCTCTTTAGCCCAATCATTTATTTCCCGCTCAAGCTTTTCTTTTTGCTCCAACAAATGGGACAAATCCTCCCCTTCATCCGATTTGATTTCTCCATTCATATCAAAAAAGGAATCGGGTGGGGCCGGAACAATAGAGAGAATTTCAATATCTGCCTGAACTTTTTCTGCAATCTGATGAGCCAGATTATAAGCATAATCTCCCAAAGGAGATCCATCAGTCGGTACGAGTATTTTTTTCATTTTACATAGGGTGTTAAAAAAATCAAAAGACACAGAGACCTGCCGAAGCAAGAAAACAGAGAAAAATGACCTAAATTACTCTGTCTCCATAGGTCTCTGTGTGTATACCAAAATCAATACTTAGGTGCTTTTGGTATGTATTCGGGTTCACTATAATTCTGTAATCTGTTCTTTATAGTCTGTGTGTTTCAGGCTGGTTTCCGAAAGGGCCTGATAACCTCCTTTGATGTTCACCACTTCATTTACTCCCCACGATTTAAGGATAGAAGCCGCAATCACTGAGCGATATCCACTTCTACAATAGAGATAGTACTTTTTATCTTTATTGAGGCTATGGCTGTTTTCATTAATAAAGTCCAGCGGAAAATTCACAGCATTTACTACATGTTCGGCTCTAAATTCACTTGCCTTTCTCACGTCCAGCAGATTTACCCCTTCTCCATACATTTTGGCAAATGCTTCTGCAGTTATCTCTTCCATCGTTTCCAGTTCTTCTCCTGCTCTTGTCCATGCTTCG
>JAGQVA010001424.1 GCA_020438265.1 Bacteroidota bacterium | reverse complement strand
TCCTCTCTGGAAAGCCCATTGGAAATCAAAACGCTGCTTCACTATACCGGCCATAAGCCGATTAATCTTTTGGTTGACCTGTCCAATTATGTCATGGCAGAAGTCGGCCAACCCAACCACACTTTTGACCTCAATCAGGTCAAGTCTGGAATCATCGTCGATAAAACGACCAAAGAAATGGAGTTTGAACTCCTTGACGGTTCCAAACCCACGATGCCAAAGGGATCAATGATGATCTATGACGGCAATAAAGTCCCCGTAGCTGTGGCTGGAATCATGGGAGGAGAAAGATCCAAGGTACTGGATACAACTAATTCGATTCTCCTCGAATCTGCCAATTTTGATGCTGCACGAGTAAGAACCCTTTCTGCTGCGATCAAAACCCGTACAGATGCTTCCAATCGCTTTGAAAAGACATTGGTTCCCCGTCAGGCAATCCTCGGGATTGAAAGGTTTTTATACCTTCTGAGGGAAGTTCACCCTGATATCAGCTATTCAAAACTGACTGATATTGATTACTCTGATTCTTCCGAAAGAAAAATCACGCTCTCCGAAGCCTTTGTTTCCAGTTTTACAGGTGCCAATTTTAGCCGCGAATTGATCTCTGATATTCTCACACGTTTAGGATTTGTCAATACGTATGAGAATGGCAATTTTGAAGTGTCCGTTCCCTGGTATCGCTCCAAAAAAGACATTGCCAATCAACCTGACCTGGCAGAAGAAATTGCCCGGATTTTTGGTTATGACAATATTGAGCCAATTCCTCCACTGATTCCGCTAGGCACCACCAAGGAGAATAAACTCGTTGACACAGAAATTCGACTGAAGCAAATTCTGAGTTATTCCTTCGGCTTTTCAGAAGTAAGAACCTACGGTTGGGATGACAATCGCTGGCTGGACCAATTGGAAGTTTCGCCTCCCAATCAGGTAAAATTACAAAACCCCAGAGCACCTTATTACGACAGCCTGAAAGTAAGTCTGATTCCAGGTCTTTTGGCGCATCTTAAGACCAATATGAATAATTATTCGAGGGTTCAGATTTACGAATATGAGAGCATTTTCTCCGAACCAAACGGAAAACCAACAGAAACAAAGTCTTTAAGTGGTCTGGTCTATGAAAAAGAAACAGACGAAATGGAACTTTTCTTCCGTACCAGAGACGCTCTTTCTTATGCCTTCAAAAGCATGAAAAACAGGGATTTAAAACTCTCTTATGGTTCGGATGAAAAGCATAAACCCTGGATTAGTGATAATAAAACCCTTTCACTTTATGACGGGGAAACCTATCTGGGTTATATTTCTATTATTCCTCCCAAATATTCCAGAGCGCAGTTTAATGGCCTTTCTGTAGTGGTTTTTGAATTTGACGCAGAAGCCTTTACCTGGCTGGAAAAAGGAAATATTCACTACGCGGAAATCAATCCTTTCCCGATGGTTTCGCTGGATTTCAATATTGTTGCTGATAAGGCAATT
>JAGQVA010001423.1 GCA_020438265.1 Bacteroidota bacterium | reverse complement strand
TACGCTCCGGTGCCAGAAAGTCCATGCCAGGTATGATGGATACCGTTCTCAACCTGGGTCTCAACGATGAAATTGTTGCGGGATTGGCCCGAAAAACCCAGAATGAAAGATCCGCATGGGACTCTTACCGTCGTTTTGTCCAGATGTATGGCGAAGTAGTGCTGGGATTAAAACCTCAAAATAAGGAAGATGAAGATCCATTTGAATTGATCATCTCCAAATTAAAAAAAGAAAAAGGAGTAAAACTCGATACAGAACTTACCGCTGAAGATCTGAAAGAACTCGTCAAACGCTTTAAAGCTGCCATTCTCACCCATACAGGAAATGACTTCCCTACCGATCCATGGGATCAGTTGTGGGGAGCTATTCTATCCGTCTTTAACAGCTGGATGAATAACAGGGCCAAAACCTATCGTATGCTCAATGGCATTCCTGAAGAATGGGGAACAGCCGTCAACGTGCAGGCGATGGTATTTGGTAATACCGGGGATGATTCCGCAACAGGTGTGGCCTTTACCCGCGACCCGGCTTCAGGAGAAAACCGTTTTATGGGAGAATACCTGATCAATGCACAGGGTGAAGACGTGGTTGCTGGTACACGAACTCCTCAGCAGGTTAATATTGAAGGATCACGACGTTGGGCAATACTGGCTAATGTTACTGAAGCTGAAAGAAAAGCAAAATATCCTTCCCTTGAGGAAGTTATGCCTGAAGTATATCGCCAGCTTGATGAAATCAGGCTAAATCTTGAAAACCACTACCGCGATATGCAGGACCTCGAATTTACCATTGAAGAAGGTAAATTATGGATTTTGCAAACCCGTGATGGAAAAAGAACCGGTGCAGCCATGGTGAGAATTGCCATGGAAATGCTCAGAGAAGGCATGATTGATGAAAGGACTGCTATTTCTCGCATTGATGCGCCGAAACTTGATGAGCTTCTGCACCCGATATTTGATAAAGAAGCATTGGAAAATGCCCAGTTACTTACTCAGGGACTACCCGCTTCTCCCGGAGCAGCTACCGGCCAGATTGTTTTCTTCGCAGAAACCGCTGCTGAATGGGCTGAACAAGGCAAAAAAGTCATTCTTACCCGTCAGGAAACTTCTCCTGAAGATATTCAGGGAATGAATGCCGCTCAGGGAATTCTGACGACCCATGGTGGTATGACTTCTCACGCAGCTGTGGTTGCCCGTGGTATGGGTACTTGTTGTGTGTCTGGTGCAGGAACTCTCCACATTGATTACCAGGCTAAAACCGTTACCATTGAAGGAATGGACCTGACGCTGAAAGAAGGCGACTGGATTTCACTTAACGGTACAACCGGATATGTATATGCGGGTAAGGTTGCAACTCTTAGCCCTGAAATTAGTGGCGATCTGGACGAATTACTCAAACTCTCCAGAAAATATGCAAAAATGAATGTATGGGCGAATGCCGATACTCCCGCTGATGCAAGACTTGCACGTAAATT
>JAGQVA010001422.1 GCA_020438265.1 Bacteroidota bacterium | reverse complement strand
TTAAATCCTGAGGTATTCTTCCGGTGAAGAACCAAGGTATTGTCCGTTGGGTCATTATATAAGTAAAAAGCCTGAGAATTGTCCAATCGATCCTCCATAGCAGTTGATGAAACGGGACTGTCCTTATACTTGATCAAATAAGCGTCATAACTCTGAATACTGGTCATCGAAGTAACAGTACTGGAAGGATCTATGTCGATGGTTTTCGTAAAGTCGCCAGTCACAAAAACACTATTCCATTGATTTACACTGATATCTGCTCCGGAAGATTGCTGATCAAAACCATAGGCCCAACGAAATTGACCAAGCGCGTCATAAGAAGCGAAGTATGAGCTAATGCTGCTGTTACCATTATTGTTAGAAACTATATGCGTACCACTTCCGGGATCAAAGTCAACGGAATGCTGGTAAGTGCCAGTAATAAAGACGTTGCCAGAGGCGTCAGTATCCAATCCATATCCGCGATCATATCCACTGCCACCGACACTGATTACCCATTTGAAATTGCCTGCATCATCATATTTGGCAAGATAGATGTCTGATTTTTCAATGGCTGTAATTTTATAAGTGGTATCGGCGGGATTAAATTTGGCTTGTCCCTGAAAAGAACCTGTCAGATAAATATCATTATTTCCATCAACAGTTACTTCTCTCGCAAAATCATCTTCTTTGCCTCCCAAAGTGCGAAACCACCTGATTTGACCATTATTCGTGTAGGAAATCAAAAAAGCATTCCAGTCATATCCATTGACAATAGTGAGACTATCCTGAGGATCGAAATCTCCGATTCCTGTAACTCCACCTGAGATATAAAGATTATCATTCTGGTCAATATCAATGCCGGTTCCAAAATCAAACCCATAAGAGCCTGCATGTCTTGCCCAGCGGAAATTGCCATCAGGATCATAAGAGGAAATAAAAATATCTTCCTGTCCCTGGCTGGTAAGCACAAAGCTTCCTGCTCCTGGATCAAAGTCAACAGATTCCAGAAAAGACCCGGTTATATACACATTGCCAGCCTGATCAGTGGTAATGTCATGACCGTGATTTCCTTCCGAACCTCCCAGCGCAAATCCCCAGAGAAAGTTGCCGTTATTATCCAGTTTGATGAGGAAAACATCCCGCCAGTTGGTGGTTGGATTTGTACTGTTAATCGTATGCCCTCCAATGGTAATGTCTTTCACAAAAGTGCCGGTTGCATATATATTTCCTGCCTGATCAATATGTATATTCAGAATCTGTCTGGTGTCTCCGGTGCCGGTGAGCTTCGTTTCCCAGCGGATATTTCCTTCGGAGTCGTAAGATGCGACATAACCAATATCATAGCTATGGCCTCCTATATAGGAATTTCCCAGGTTATCAGTTTCAACTGCAGTACTGGCATCATACGTTCCGAAATGTTTTTGAATTCCCCATTCAAGGATTTGAGATTGGCTTATAAAAAAAAAAAAAAATAAAATCAGGATAATTATTAT
>JAGQVA010001421.1 GCA_020438265.1 Bacteroidota bacterium | reverse complement strand
AAACTGAGGAAGAACTGTATAATATCGCCGCCGATCCCGCCTGTATGAATAACCTTGCTTCTGATAAAGCTTTTGAAGAGATCAAAAAAACACTTTTCGCCCAAATGGAAAAGGAGCTAATCGATGAACAAGATCCCCGAACCCTGGGCAATGGAGATATTTTCGATAACTACCCTTATTCCGGAGAAAAACACCGCAATTTTTACGAAAGGTATATGAATGGAGAAAAAATTGAGACAGGTTGGGTGAATGATTCGGATTTTGAGCCACTGAAAAAATAGACTTTATCAGACCCTCCAGGTTTCTAAAAACCTGGAGGGTCTTTACTATACTTTACCCCTCTTCAGGCAATAAATGCCTGAGATTCATCTTAATATTCTTTGCAGCCTCTCCAGCCATGTGAAAGCCCAGCGCCCGGTAAGCTTCAAACTGTGTATCATCAAAAAACTGATCTGCTGTTGTCTGATGAGGAAATTCGGGATGTTGAGTGTGATAATTGAACACACTAATCGGTGTTTTTTGATTATTAATGGAAGACTTAATATAAACCAGATATCCCTTAGACAGATCAGGATAGCCGATTTCTCCGATGACAACACTTCTTTCACTTCGGCCTGTTTCTGGTCTGGGAATCAGTCTTTGCAGGTCAATATCAATATCAATCTTTTCTTCAATATTGGCCATCCTTACTGCATGGGTAAAAGATATAAATCCAAATTTGTTATCTTCTTCAAAATCGCACACCACAATCAATTTACATCGTCTTTGAAGCAATGGAATTAATCCCAGATTATCTCCGGTGTGCCCCCCATCAGAAAGGTTTACAAGTCGGTCATTCGCAGTAGAGAGACCAAATAATTCTTTAATCAGAAAGGTTGGCCAGAAGGTGAATTGTTTTTCCGGATTGTTTTTGACGGTGTATTTTCCCTGCTGATTATCATGGCTGTCTTCCCAGCCCATCATTTTTTTCCAGCGGTATGTAAACCAGTTACTTGTAGTTTCCTCTTTACAATTTTGCCGGTAAAACCAGGGATTTTCCATCCAGTAACCCAGACGCAGATTGAGCAGGGTTGTGAGGAAAGATTGGGCAAAGAAACTAATCATTCCCATACCCGAACCAACAGCAGCGGCAGAGATCGTAGCAGCTCTGGCCAGTTGTGTTTTTCCTTCCCGATACACACTGGTTTTGACATATCCGGTGCTTTGCGCTCCCACATAATTTCGGGAAAACACAAAATGCTCTGATTTGAGATCTTTACGAACGAGTTCATCTGATCCCTGAAGATTAAGGGCTGTTACCACCAGGTGATAAGGGCCTCTTGGATTAGGCTCCCAGATTGTCCCGTCGTCATCTATTCTATAATTGATATCAGGATCAGTCGCAGCAGCCGTTTTTTTCCAGCCCAGGTCCATGAGTTTTAGATGTTCGTCGTTTCTCAAATTGACCAATGGCATCCCCTGCATGTCTCTCTTCA
>JAGQVA010001420.1 GCA_020438265.1 Bacteroidota bacterium | reverse complement strand
TTTGCGGCTAATGTGAGTATAGAATAATAAGAGATGAAACTCCAACTCCTGAAGAATTTCATCCTTTACCCGCAAGGGGTTGATAATCACATTATTATCTTTATGAAATTCCATGAAATTGACTCCGCCAAAAGTAGCTGCATACTGGTCCTGCTTTCCCCCGGCCATGGCCAGGTCTTCTCTTTCGATGCTGTATGCCAATTGTGCGATTTCATATTCTCCCAGGGGAAGACGTAACCATTCTGCGAAAGCACCAAGAATGGCTACCACCAGTGTGGAAGACGTTCCCAGCCCTGAACCAGTGGGGGAGTCAATACCCGTAATGAGTTCAAAGCCGCGAGGTCCTTTCAGAAAGTCCTTAACAATACGATTGTAAATTCCGATCTGTAATTGCAGGCCGTCGACCAATTCGAGTTCTTTTTCGGCTTTAAATTCTTTCCTGATTTTCTGGTCCCGGGCGTGAATAATAATGGTATCATCATCCCGGGGAATAATCGCCGCTGAAGCAAACAGGTTAATCGTAGCATTGAGAATCGCACCTCCAAACATATCCGAATAGGGGCTCACATCCGTGCCACCTCCCGCCAAACCAATCCTTAAAGGTGCTTTGCTAATATATATCATGTGTTATGTTTCAATTTAATTTCTTACCACATAGGCACAATAGAGCATATATTAATCACATAGAAGAGAGTGAAAGTATAGAAAAAACTATGTGTTCTACTACTAAATGAACTCTGTGGCTATGTGGTAAAAAATCTTTCATTCTAAAATTTAGCCGCTAAATTAAAAATATTCTGAGTCAGAATCTCCCAGCTGTATTTCTTTTTTTCTTCTTTGATATGTTCGATCATTTCTTCCTGACAATCTCCATCAAAGTATTTGAGGATACCTTCCGCAATTGCCTGGGGATCAGTGGGCACTACAAAACCTACTTTTCCATCCGGACACATTTCAGCCAGCCCCCCTACATCTGTAACAATCATCGGTTTGTTGAAATGATAGGCAATCTGGGTTACCCCGCTCTGCGTGGCAGATTTATAGGGCTGCACAACCAGATCACTGGCGTTGAAAAAATCAGCTACTTCGGAGTTGGGAATGAACTTATTTACCTGAATGATATCGTCTTCCAGATTGTGTTCTTTAATCAGGTTGACGTATTCTTCTTCATCTGAATAATATTCCCCTGCTACGATGAGTTTAACCCCGCTATTTCTGAATCTTGGGTCCGCAAAAGCTTTTATCAGCAGGTCAAGACCTTTGTATTTTCTGATTAGCCCGAAAAAGAGAATGTATTTCTGAGAGGGATCCAGGCCCAGTTTTTGCAGAGCTTCTTCTCTTGGAAATATGTCTCCAAAATTATCAAACAAAGGGTGCGGAGAGAGCACTTTGGGTTTATCTGGACTAAATTGATTAATATCTTCCAACACATTCTGCGACATAGCCACAAATCCATCTACCGGTTTGACAAAATAT
>JAGQVA010001419.1 GCA_020438265.1 Bacteroidota bacterium | reverse complement strand
CCGCACTTTAATATCTGCGCGAATGTAGATATTACTGCTGTAAGAAAACTGGCTAAAGATAAAGGATACTCCCTTTTTAAATGTATCCTTTATCTCACTTCCCGGGTAGCCAATGAAATTCCCGAGTTTCGACAGCGAATCAGAGGCAACGAGGTTGTGGAACATGAATCCGTCCATCCTTCTTACACTTCCATGACAGAAGCCAAGGTTTTTACCTTTACTGACGTTTATTTTGACTTTGATGCAGAAGCTTTTTTTCAGGCTTGTGAAGAGAAGGAAAATGAAGTAAAAAGCGAAGCAACCCTGGAAGACAACCCGCATCGGGACGATTATTTGTTTATTACAAGTATTCCCTGGGTGCATTTTACCAGTTTTGTTCACCCGATACAGATAGAGGGCGGAGATTCAGTGCCGAGGATTTCCTGGGGAAAATATGTCTGGCACGGCGAAAAGCTATTACTGCCGCTGAGTGTACAGGCGCATCATGCTTTGGTGGATGGATTGCATACCGGGCGGTATTTTGAGCGGATAGATGCTTATGCGGCGGAGCCGGAGGGGGTGGGGCTGTAGGATTTTAAATATAAGTAATAACAAGGAACAAGAAAGGATAATTTAAAAAGTAAATCATCTGATTTTCAGGATTAGCTCTAAAGGTATACTTTTAACTTTTTAGTTTCTTGTTTCTTGTTTTTACTTAAAAGTAACATTTAGCTTCCGGCTTCCCCACAAAATGAATAACCCATTCCTCACCTACAATCAAGACTTCATCCTTTTTGGCAGACAACATCTGTTTGTGCTCCTGTTAATGGTGCTTTTTGCCAGATTCTTGCCTGTATTTGCTAAAAAATACCTGAATAAGAATCAACAGCTTTGGTTGTCAAGAAGTATGGCTGTATTCATTTCAGTCTGGGTACTTCTGTATATTGTGATCAGAGGATGGTTGGGAGATTTTGACTATAAGACTGATTTACCTCTTGATATTTGCAATATTGTTGGGCTAATTCTTCCCGTTCTTATGTGGAATCCTTCCCGCCGGATTCATGAAATCTTATATTTTTGGATATTGGGAGGTACCATTCAGGCGATTGTTACCCCTCATTTGTTTAATGGATTTCCAAATTTCATATTCTTTAAATATTGGTTTGTTCACATTGGACTGGTCATTTATGCGATATATATTACTGTTGTTTTTGATATAAAACCTGAAATAAGAAGCCTGTGGAGGTCGTTCCTGGCACTTCAGGTTTATGTCGTTATCGTGTTTTTCCTCAATATGCTTCTCGGGTCCAATTATATTTATGTTTTGCAAAAACCTCCAACGGCCTCTGTACTGGATTACTTTGGCCCCTGGCCTGTCTATATTTTTGTGTGCGAGTTGATTGCCCTTGTACTTTTCTTTCTTGTATATCTTCCGGTTGGTTATTCCTTTCGTAAAAATCCTTCCTGATATATTTGTGTATGTGCTTTTTGCCCAATA
>JAGQVA010000140.1 GCA_020438265.1 Bacteroidota bacterium | reverse complement strand
TAGATCAAAACCAGGAGTTGTATATTTGTAGTTTTGATGGGCATATTTATCGGTTGGAGGAGAAATAATCATAGATGCGAATAGGGCAAAACCGAAGAGTATAAAGTGGATGAAAGACCCTGTTAAGGGTCAAACGTGGATAGAAATATGCAAATTTTCCCTCCTCCCCGAAATTTTGGGGCCGCAGCGGCGCCAAAATCTTGAAATAGGTAAATTTCTTAACAAAAACATGTATGAATCCAGCTTACCTTTTCATTGTTATTTTTAGTTTCCCGTTTTTCTTATTCAGTCAGTCTCAAACCGATAATCGTTACAAATGGCAAAACAGTGACGCCATTATTGAAATCATTAATGGAAAGACAGACCAGGCTATTGACTACTTCCAACAATTCCTCAAAACACACCCCGGAGATCTGGAATCATACTATGGTTTGGCCCTTGCCTATACACAAAAACAGGACTACGAAAAAGCGCTGGAATATGTAAAAACGGGTGTGGAAGAAGGATTACCTTTAGCGCGTTTTATTGCTGGGCCGCGTAATCTTTTTCAACCGCTGGTTACACAAAAAGCCTTTAAAGTGTTTGCAGAAGGACATTATACGCCCATCATTCACGGGCCACTCATGGGAAATTTTACTGACAAGCAGGCCTCTTTTTGGATCAGGACTGATAAACAACGGAAAATTTTTCTTTCCATTAATGATCAGAAAAAAGCTTTCTCTGCAAGGACTCTTCAGGAAACAGACTTTACCACCCTCATTACCGCTGAAAATCTACAACCCAATACTACCTATCAGTACAAACTCGGAACTGCCAGTAACCCCAACCTGGAGGAAGGAAGTTTTACGACTTTTCCTGAGACGGGAAAACCAGCCAGTTTTCAAATTGGTTTTGGAGGCGGGGCAGGATACACCTTGCAATACGAACGCATGTGGGACACTTTATTGACCCATCCCTTAACTGCCTTTTTTCTGATGGGAGACAACGTTTATATAGATCAGCCCGAATATCCGGAGATACAGGATTATTGTTATTACCGGCGTCAAAGTCGCCCGGAATTTAGACGTTTTACCAGGTCTGTTCCTGTCTTTTCAATTTATGATGACCACGATTTTGGGAAAGATGACTGTTATGGAGGAACCAGCATTCACACACCCGCCTGGAAAGTTCCCGTTTGGGAGAAATTCACCCATCAATACGCAAACCCTTATTACGGTGGAGGCAAGGAAAACCCTGGTTGTTATTATCATTTTTCGATTGCCGATGTTGACTTTTTTATGCTTGACACCCGGTTTTACCGAACCAATGGAAAGGACAAAATCAAACCTGATACCATGCTCGGCGAAGTGCAAAAACAATGGCTTTTTGACCAATTAAAAGCCTCAACGGCAACCTTTAAAGTCATTGGTACTTCTGTTCCGATTTCCTCAGGAACCAAACCTGGCAACGCAGGTAATGACACTTGGGATGGCTTCAGCGAAGACCGTGAAGAGCTTTTTTCATTTATTGAAAAAAATAAAATTGAAGGCGTATTTTTCGTTGCGGCAGACCGTCACCGCTCTGATGCCTGGAAAACCAATCGCAAAAACGGCTATCCTTTCTACGAGTTTATGAGTTCCCGCCTGACCAATAATCATACTCATCCGGTGATGCCGAATTCTCTTTTTGGTTATAATAAAACACCTTCATTTGGATTGCTTGAGTTTGACACAACGAGCAAAGACCCTAAAGTCATTTACAGAATTTTCAATATTGAAAATGAAGAAATTCATCAAATGACAGTCTACAAAACAGAACTTTCTTTTCCTGGCAAATAGCTTGCTTTTTCTCTTTTTGGCACGTTTGACAGGATTTTCTTCTATTTTTGAAACAATCGGATTTCTATTAACTTACGTTGTTTTATTAGAATCATCTTGCCCGGATTCTTAACAAAATAGATGACAAAAAGACCCTCTCATATTGATAGTTTGGCGAAAGATGCACAGAAAGGAGACCATCAGGCTTTTCGGGAAATGTATGTACAATCTTATGATAAATTAATCCAATACGGAAGGGCTTTAGACTATGATAAAAACCTGATTCATGATACGATTCAGGATTTATTTATCTGGCTGATTAAACATCCGGAAAAAATTCAGGGCATCAACAATGTCCATACCTATCTTTTTAAGTGCCTCAGACAAAATATGCACACCTACCTGAAAAGAAGGAAAAAGAAAGAGGAAAACGCGGAGAAATATCACCAAAGTTTTTCCCAGGAGGCAAATGCAGAATCCAAACTCATTCATGCAGAAAATCTGGACTTACAGTCTACCTGGCTGGTTTCTCAGCTGAATCAACTTCCACCCAAACAAAAGGAAGTGATTTATCTCAGATTTTATGAAGGTTTATCTTATGATGAAATGGCTGATATTCTTTCGGTTAGTAATCAAGTGGTAAGAAATAGCGTTTTCAGAGCGATCAAAAAACTCAGGAAAAACGTGAATCATGATCAAAATGATCCGAAGAATTTATAAAATTTTTTAATTCCCTTATTACAAAAGGGCATCCTTTGTCTTCTTAACTTATAATACCCACATGATAAATGAGTAAATCTTTTCACATATATACTATCGAAGAACTTGCTTCCAACCCTGATTTCAGGAATTGGGTATTAAATCCCACATCAGAATTAAACCATTTTTGGCAGGATTTTCTGCAAAAAAATCCTCAAAAAGAAGCAGTGGTTGAAGAAGCCAGGAACATCATAATAGCTACACACTTTTACTTTGACCAGAATAAAACTGATCCTCAAAAAATAGAAGAATATTTTGAAGAACTTGGGAAAAAGATCGAAGGGGCAAACCCTCAGTCTGACCATACTCCGATTAGCCAAAAAGCATTTCTCAGAAAGTGGATGATTGCAGCCTCTTTATTATTGTTAATGGCAAGTATCGGAGGTTTTTGGATAAGTACCCGTAATCAACTGCAAACTTATTCGACTGCTTTTGGAGAATGGAAAACGATCCAGCTTCCAGATTCTTCAGTGGTCAGACTAAATGCAAATTCAGAATTAATAACTGCCCAAAACTGGAGAGAGGGAGAAGACCGGAAAGTATGGTTAAAAGGTGAAGCATTCTTTGAAGTAGAAAAAAAGCCCATCACAGGAAGTAAGTTTACAGTCATTGCCAACGAGGTGTCCATGGAAGTATTGGGGACTTCTTTTAATGTAAACAGCCGGGGGGAGAAAGTCGTGGTCTTTTTACAAGAAGGGAAAATTAAACTGGAAGCCAATGACCAGGAAACCTATATGGAACCCGGTGATTTCATTTCTTATTCCATATCTGATCAAAAAATCATTGAAAAAAGAAAAGAAGTCAACGATATCCATAGCTCCTGGAAAGATGGTGCCCTGATTCTTCAATCAAAGTCTGTCAAAGAGATTTTCGATAAAATGGAAGAGATTTTTGGCGTGGAATTTCAGGTGGATGATTCTTCATTGCTTGAACCTATCACCACTGTGCGAATTCCTATGGATAAACTGGAAATTGCTATTCCAATATTAGAAAAAACACTGGTTACCCACATTGAGCAAGTTGGGAATACCCTCAAGGTTAAACGAATAGAGTAATAACATTTTGTTATTACTTTAATTTTTTTCTTAATCTAAATCACTAATTTATGAAGCTAACAACTACTTACAAATCACTCGCAATAGCGATGAGTCTGTTGTTCTTGTGGTCAGTCTTCCCCCTACCCATCAGGGCAGACGCCAACGACATAGACTGGTCGTTAACCCAAACGCGGCCTCTGACAGAGGTCCTGGAGGAATTGGGAGAAACCTATCAGGTGCTATTCTCCTATAATATGGATCTGCTTTCTGATGTAAACGTGAATTTTTCTTATACCAGAGGAGAAGCGTTAAGCCATGTGATGGATCGCTTGTTGGATGAGACCAATTTCACTTATGAAACCTACGGTAACAAATACTTTGTTGTATTTGAAAAAACCAAAGAAGGAATCAGAGATGCAAAAAAACTCAAACGCAATGTCAAAAGAATCAATCAGTTAGAAAACAAAGGAAATCTGGTTGTTTCTCCACAAAACATCTCTAAGGTCAGCAAGGTAAAAATGACTGCTGATTTTCTTCTAACACAAAAACTGGAGAAAACCGTTAGCGGGAATGTTACGACTTCTACCGGAGAGCCGGTTATCGGAGCAACTGTCATTGGTGCCGGGAGCACAGCAGGTGTATTAACCGACCAAAAAGGGGATTTTTCAATCACTGTCCCTGATAATGTCACTACGCTGATCATTTCGTATGTTGGTTATGCTACACAAAGGGTAAATATCGACGGTCAAACGATGTTAAACATCGTTCTGACTGAAGAGGATATTAACCTCGACGAGGTGGTTATTAGTGCCTTAGGCATTAGCCGTGATAAAAGAGCACTTGGTTATTCTGTTACCGAGTTGGGAGGTGACGCCGTCTCCAAGGTAAAAGAATCTAACCTGGCTAGTTCTCTGGCAGGTAAGGTAGCCGGTGTTGTCGTTTACAAAAACACTTCAGGAGCTGGTGGAGCTGCCCGTGTGATTATCAGAGGAAATAACTCTCTGACAGGAAATAACGAGCCTCTTTATGTAGTAGATGGAGTGCCCATTGACAACTCCAACCTGGCAGGTAGTGGAGCAGGAGAATATAATGTTCCTGACTATGGAAATGGTATTTCTGATATTAACCCCGACGATATTGAGTCTATTTCTATCCTGAAAGGCCCTAATGCAGCCGCTCTTTACGGTTCAAGAGCCAGTAATGGTGTGGTACTGATTACAACAAAAAAAGGGTCTCGTACTCAGGGAATTGGTGTAGCATTCTCTTCCAGTATTACTGCAGAAAACCCGCTGGTATTACCTGAGTTCCAAAACGAATATGGCAGAGGTACAGACGGTAATTTCCCGCAAATTAACCCCTCTGACAATTTAGCCACTCAGGTGAATGTGGTTGCCGGAACCAGTTCATGGGGACCAAAATTTGATGGTTCAAGTCAATTGGCTTATAATGGTCAAATGAGATCTTATGATGCTCAGCCTGATAACGTCAAAGATTTCTTTGAGACGGGATCTATTTTCGTTAATACGATTGCACTGAGTGGTGGTACTGACAAAACATCTGTACGTTTTTCATATACCAATTCAGATATCAAGTCTATTCTTCCGAATTCTTCCGTCAAGCGTAACAATTTCAACCTTCGCGGAACAGCAGCTCTCGGAAATAAAATTTCGCTGGATACGAAAATCACTTATTTTGTACAGGAGGCTCAAAACAGACCTTCTCAGGGTTCTGAAGGGGTAATGGCTTATGTATGGCCTCTGGCTCGTAATGTGAGAACCAGTGATTTGATGGTTTATCAAAACCTCGAAAATCCAATCAATCCAAATGATCCTTACCGCGTAATTGCTCCAACCAGCTCTGGAGGAAATCCTTACTGGATGTTGTTTAACAATCAGCAAGCCGATACCAGAACCAGAATCAATGGATTTGCAAAATTGAACTATCAGGTTACAGATTGGCTTTCAGCCTTTATCCGTGCAGGTATTGATGACATCAGCCAGGATCTGAAAACGGTAACTGCCAATGGTAACCACTTCTTTAGTGGTGGTAGAATTGGATTCAGCAATACAGATCGAAGCGAAGCGAATTATGACTTCCTGATTTTGGCGAATAAAGATATTAGCCAGAAAATCAATGTATCTGCAAACTTTGGTGGGAATGCCCGCCATTCAACTTACATTAACTCAAGCATTAACGGAGAAAACTTTAAGATTCCCGGCAGGTATTTTATCAGTAATACTGATGGAACCAGACTTACAGCTAATCAGACAGACCTGATTGAGAAAAAAGTCAATTCTCTCTATGGATCTGCCTCTATTTCTTATGATGGAATGGTTTATCTGGATGTTACGGGTCGTAATGACTGGTCATCTGCCCTGGCAGCTGAGAACAGATCTTACTTCTATTCTTCTGCCAGTTTGAGTATTCTTTTAGATCGGTTATTCAACATGAATGAAACGGTAGTTGATCTTTTCAAACTGAGAGGAAGTACTGCCAATGTAGGTAATGATACTGATCCATTGCAGATTATCAATACATTTAGTGTGGCTTCCAATGGTTATCTGGGAAATATTCAGATTAATCGCCCTAATATCAAGTTTAGCGAAAGTCTGCGTCCGGAAGATATCCGCACTACAGAAGTAGGACTTGAATTCAGACTCTTTGGAAATCGCCTTTATGGAGACCTTTCACTCTATCAGATCAATACCAAAGACCTGATCTTCGATGTACCTGTAGATCCGGGAACCGGTTTTAGCTACTTCCGTGAAAATATTGGAGAAATTACCAATAAGGGAATTGAATTCCTGATTGGTGGTAGCCCTGTAAAAACCTCTGACTTCCGATGGGATGTTTCTCTTAATCTTGCGAGAAACAGAAACGAACTGGTTAGCCTGATCGAAGGACAGGACAGGTTCACCTTTAGCTCCAGTAACGGAGGGATTGTTGATGTAAGAGCACAAGTAGGCGGTGGTTACGGTGATATCTATGTTACCACATGGCTTCGTAACGACGCTGGTCAATTGCTTCTTACTTCAGAAGGAAGGCCACAAGCTACTGCTGAAAGAGAGCTTTTTGGTAATTTCCAGCCTGACCTGACTGGTGGTTTCACAAATACTTTCAGATTCAAAAATGTAAGCTTAAATACCCTGATTGACTTCAGAATTGGTGGAGAAGTATTTAACTATACTGAAATTGGAATGGATGCTGCCGGGGTTTCAAAACGATCTCTGGAATATCGTGAAACGGGAGTTGTAGTTGATGGAGTCATCGAACAGCCAGATGGTACTTTTGCTCCTAATACGATTTCTATCACCGCTCAGGACTACTGGCAGTCAGTCAGTGGAATCGGTTCTGAATATGTATTTGATCAGACCAATATCAGGCTCAGAGAGTTAAGCCTTAGCTACACTCTACCAAGTGGTTTCCTGAATAACGTATTTTCTTCTAGTCCAACTATTAGCTTAATTGGAAGAAACTTATTCTTCCTCTACAAAAAAGCGGACAATTTTGACCCCGAATCCAGCTACGCTACTGGTAATTTTTCACAGGGAGTACTGTGGTATGCATTACCAACTACACGCAGCATTGGAGCAAGTTTAAATCTTAATTTCTAATCTGTAGGAGAAATGAATAAAGAAAAATTTAATATGAGAAGAATAGCTATTTGGATTTCAAGTCTCCTTTGCTTGATCACTATATTTTCTTGCACAGGCGATTTTGATGAAATAAATATTAACCAACAGGGATTTACCTCTGAAGAGGTGAGTGCCAAGTTTTTCCTGACCAGTGCTCAGGTGCCACTATATGGCCCAGACCGGTTTGTATACTGGAGAGCTCACTTGATTCATTCTGACCGCTTTGCGGGGCACTTCACCTTCGGACATACCAACTCCTGGTGGAATGATGGATTGAGTTATGATTTCAATGGATCTTATACCGATGCGGCCTACGGCTGGTTATCTGGTTATTTCGGAACTGTCAAATCTTTTGGAGACCTGACCCAACCAGGTGGTGAATTTGACAACCAGTATATGTACGCGATGGCTCTGATTATGAAAGGGTTATACTTCCAGATGTATACAGAGACTGTTGGTATGGTTCCTTTCAGTGAAGCAGGTGTGGATGGAATTCTGACTCCGAAATACGACGAGCAGAAGGATATTTACAAAGGAATCATTGCTGATCTTAATCAGGCCATGAGCCTTATTGGAGATGAGGAAAGAACAGGACTGGGCGTAGATGATGCAGGAACCAACGATATTTACTGTGGAGGAGATCTCCAAAAGTGGAAGCGTTTGGCAAATTCTCTGAAGCTACGTATCGGTATGCGTGCTTTGGGAGCTCCTGGAGATGATTTTGCGGAGGCTACCATTAAAGAAGCGCTTGCTGCACCTCTTCTTGACGAATCTTCAGGAAGTGCACTGATGAAGAAGGATTTTGTGATCAGTGAATGGGCTTCTTCCTCTTATGGAGATATCTGGCATGACTTCGGAGGAAATGGTTCTGCCTTTACCGTTGGACATACCCTGATTAATCTTCTCAAAGATAATAATGACCCAAGATTAACTGTATATGCAGATCCTGCTCCCGGAGGAACTTTCATCTATAATGACGATGGCAGCGACCCTCAGTTCCAGACAAGAGTAGATTTTATTACCACAACACTGGATAATTCAGGCGTAGAATATACAAAAACCCTCGGCGACTCCAGTGTTACCATCGAAATGGCTGGTGGACAATATGTTGGACAACCCGTGAGACTCAACGGGGATATTTATCCCTATGTTAATTATAATATGTTCTCCCGTCCCAGCAATCTTGTCATCCAGCGAAGAGGTCAGCAGGTGGATGCCTATCCGGAAATTATCATGACCAGCGCGGAAGCGTATTTCTTACAGGCCGAAGCAGCTGTCAGACAAATTACCACCGGAGATCCACAGGCACTGATGGCTTCAGGAATCAGAGAAGCCATGAAAATCTGGGGAATTCCCAGTGGAACAGCTGAAGAATATATCGCCTCAGCTCCTTTGGCGGATATCAGCGCAGGAACTGATGAAGAAAAACTGGAAAAAATTGCGCTTCAGCGATGGCTCGCTAGCTATACTGACGGATTTGAAGCCTGGGCGATTGTTCGTAAAACAGGGTATCCTGCAGAACTTGCTGCTGGTGTAAGTGATCCGATCATATATGCAATGGGAACCTTAAATGGGGATTATCCTCAAAGAATGCGTTATGGATCAGGAGCACAGGCTAACCCCAATTATTCTACTGCTGTCAGCACCCAGGGTCCTGACCTTCAGGGAACAAAATTGTGGTTCGCCAAGTAATCAGATTTGTTATTATTCTGGCTAGTTTTTATACTGGCTGTTTCATACAAGGAAAGGAGGGTAATGCCCTCCTTTTTATTAGCTTGAAAATCACCTTGATTTATGGAAAAGCAAGTTTTCAAAAAATTCTCTTTACCGCTTTTTATTTTCGTTTTATTGATTGCAGGTTGTCAGGAATCGACAAAAGACTCCCCATATCTTTTTCGGGAGGTAAAAAGCAGCCATAGTAACATCCACTTTAAAAATGTCATACCGGAAGACCGTCTGACCAATTCTTTTCTGTATGAATATGTCTATAATGGTGGAGGGGTTGCAGCAGGAGATCTGAATAATGATGGATTGGCAGATATTTATTTCACTTCTAACCTGCACGAAAATGCCCTTTACATGAATCAGGGAGATTTGGAATTTGAAGAAGTTGCTAACAAAGCCGGAGTTGTCGGTACCAGGGGCTGGACAACTGGCGTAAGCATGGTCGATATCAATCAGGATGGCCTGCTGGATATTTACTTGTGCAAATCGGGCCCATTCGACAAAAGAGAACTACTACAAAACGAACTATACATCAATCAGGGGCCTGACAAGGACGGGATTCCCACTTTTAAAGAATCTGCCAAAGAATATGGACTGGATATAGCTGTTTATTCCATTCAGGCCGCT
>JAGQVA010001418.1 GCA_020438265.1 Bacteroidota bacterium | reverse complement strand
ATCAGCAGCTCTACCATAGATCAAAAAAATCCATTTACAAGCCTCTCAAAAGAAATCTAAAAAATAAATTTTTTAAGCTCACCTAAAAATATTTTATTTGTATATCTAAAAAATAAAAAGATATGCGTTTAACTATATTTTTAGCATTGTCCTTTTTAATTGCAAACTTGTCGTTTTCCCAAACAGGGAGATTTTCTGGCAGAATTATCCACGAAGGAGAGCCCATCGAGTTTGCCAAAATAGGACTAAAAGGGACTAATCTCGGAGCTGTTTCAGATCAGTCAGGGAGTTTTGAGATAAAAGAAATTCCTTTTGGTACTTATGAGATTGTGGTTTCTATCATTGGTTTTCAGACGCAGAAAACGGAAATTATCCTTGGGCCAGATCAAACATCTCATCAGCTTGATTTTTATCTCCAGGAATCAAATTACTCGATGAATGAAGTAGTGATTTCCGGAACGATGAAAGAAGTCAATAAACTGGACAGCCCTGTTCCGGTGGAGGTATATAGCGCCGAATTCTTCGAAGCGAATCCTACTCCCTCCATCTTTGAATCCATGCAAAATGTCAACGGCGTGCGTCCTCAGCTCAACTGTAATGTGTGTAATACCGGAGATATTCATATCAACGGCCTGGAAGGGCCTTATACCATGATTTTGATCGATGGGATGCCGATTGTAAGCGGTTTGTCTACGGTTTATGGCCTGACCGGAATTCCGCAATCTCTTGTAGAAAGGGTAGAAATTGTCAAAGGACCCGCTTCTACGCTTTATGGCTCTGAGGCAGTCGGCGGACTGATTAATATTATTACCAAAAAGCCTGTAAATGCTCCATTGGTTTCGGCAGATGTGTTTGCGACTTCCTGGCAGGAAGTAAATACCGATTTGGGGGTAAAGTTTAAAGCAGGCTCAAAAGCGCATTCACTCCTGGGAATTAATTATTTTAATTACCAGAATCCGCTTGATAAAAATGGAGATCATTTTACCGATGTAACGCTTCAAAATCGCCTTTCCGTTTTTAATAAATGGAGCTTTAACCGCAAAGATCATAAAGCGTTTTCCATTGCAGCAAGATATGTATATGAAGATCGCTGGGGCGGAGAAATGAATTGGGAACCTAAATACAGAGGCGGTGATTTGGTCTACGGAGAGAGTATTTACACCAGCCGATGGGAGACTTTTGGTGTTTATCAACTGCCAGTAAAGGAAGTGATCAATTTTCAATTCAGTGCCAATGGACATAATCAGAATTCTGTGTACGGAGACACCAAATATCTGGCAGATCAGTATATTGGTTTTGCGCAATTGACTTGGAATAAAACCCTTGGAGAAAGACACGATTTACTGGTAGGTTCTGCATATCGATACACCTATTATGATGACAATACAACTGCTACTGATGATATTGCTACTGGTGAGAATTCCCCTTCAATCACTCATCTGCCAGGTTTATTTGCTCAGGATGAAATTGTCCTGAAC
>JAGQVA010001417.1 GCA_020438265.1 Bacteroidota bacterium | reverse complement strand
GAAAAAATTATCGGTAGACGGATCACTCAAATCGATTAATCCCGATGTGATCGTAATCAGTTTTTTCATCCCGTTGGCTCTCATTGCAGAAAGGATATTTTTACCTCCTTCCGAATAAATTTCAGTATAACTGTTGTCTGTTCCTGTACCCAACGCAGAGATAACGACTTCACAACCTTTAAAATGCTCTTGCAGCTTTTCCACTTCAAACACACCTCCCTGGATGATTTCGATTTGGCCTGTTTGTGATTCCTGAATTTCTGCAAGATTCAGCTTGGCAGGATTCCGCACCAGGGTTTTTACCTCATATCCATTCTGAACCAGTCTTTTTAAGGTTTCATAACCTGTGCTTCCCGTAGCTCCTAATAAAAATACTTGCATAAAATTTAACTTGAATATTGATCATCCGAAACCTTTTCCATCCAGGTCACCGCTTTTCCATCCACCTCTTCCTGTATGGCAATATGGCTCATCGCCTTTTTGGGAGCTGCACCGTGCCAGTGTTTTTCATTAGGTTCAAACCAAACCACATCGCCGGGATGAATTTCTTCGATGGGACCACCTTCACGTTGCACCAGTCCCATTCCTGATGTGACAATCAGGGTCTGACCAGCGGGATGCGTATGCCAGGCTGTTCTGGCTCCAGGTTCGAAGGTAACCAATGCGCCACCTCCCCGGGTTGCTTCTTTTTTCTGAAACAGGAAGTCAATTCTCACGTCTCCGGAAAACCAGTCTTCGGGTCCTTTCATGGATGGGATTACTCCGTTTTTGATAATTTCCATAATTATTTTGTTTAATTACTTTTTTCAAAAGTTACAGTTGATGTATGGGTTTTCAAGGCATTCATAAAGCCTGCTATATCGTCGAAATACCCCAGAGGAATAAGTCCATTGGCATAACTAAAATCCTTATAAAAAATAGCGACATCACCCCAGGGGGCATAATACATGATATCGCCAACCGAAGGATCTGCCCCTTTGGGCGCCCCTTCTTTACTCAGGGATTCTTTGGGATAAAAAATCTTTTCTATTCCCGCATAATCTTCTAATTCTACAGTAAAAGGCATTTGCGCTACCAAACTGCGGGAAGTCGGGTTATCATAATAAGTTACATTAAAAACCTCTGTCCCAACTAACACCTTCCCTTGCGTCAACACGATTTTATTTTCCATATCTTTTGGATTTTCGCTCATCGATATGCAGGCTATATTTCCATTCAGAAAAATGGTACTTAAGATTAATGTAAGAAATAATTTCATATCAATTCACGATGAAAATTAAAAGTAAAACGTGGATCAAAGACCCTGTTAAGGGTCCAAACGTGGGTAGAAATCAATCGATTTCGTTATCCCCCAATTTTTGCGCCGTAGCGGCGCAAAAATTGGGAAAAGAGAAGGGAAATACATGTATTTCTACCCACGTGTCGGCTGACTTAGAGTTTTAAACAGCTCGATTGACATAAAGTTTGCGACAATTTATATGTTTGT
>JAGQVA010001416.1 GCA_020438265.1 Bacteroidota bacterium | reverse complement strand
ATATCCGGCAGATAAATAGGCAAGGCAAAGGTGAATTTGTAAAACCCGGAGCGAGAGGGTAACACCCCAGGTAGGTTCACCGGAAACTCTACCCTGCAGCAGGTCTAAAGACCAGGCTTTAGCCACCGGCATAATCATGATATAGAAGAGACCTATTTGAAGGAAAATATCTACTCCATAGACGAATGTGGGGATAGAGCTCATCAAAATATAATGACAAACCCAGGTCAGAATCGCCCAGATTCGTGTGTACCAACCAATGAGCAGGCCCAAAGCACAGATTACATAAACCCAGAAAAAGGCTTCAACCGTCTGACTGGCAGTAAAGCCGATGTGCTGGAGAATCAGGTGAATTTTTTGAATATGAATATGCCAGTCCATATTCAGTGCCCTGGAAATCTCCCATTGAATCCAGCCTTCTTCACCCAAAAACGCATGCCAGTCCGGATACCAGAAAGCAGCCTGAATCAATACAAATCCGGACATCAGGATTCGGAATAATCCTAAAGGAATGGGAGAAACTGGTGTCGTGAAAAAGGCGATTAAATCAGTTTTTATCTTGTTCATCACAAAAGGCTGATGCTAGTAGAGCTCAAATTGGGTTTGATAAATATCAATTTCACGAATGGCGGAATCACTTCTGAAATCTTTCATTCCGGGATAGTGGATACTCCGGGTCAGATAGTCAACCCGCCAGGATTGGGGATGGAGATTCATCATTTTCACAGCCGCAGATCTGGCACATAAATCCTGAAAAATGGTGTCAGCGGTGGTTTGGACCTTAAATCCATAAAAGCGATTTCGGGATTCCTGATTGGCGGTAAAAAAGGTGAAACCATCAAGGGTTGAATAGGTAGTCACACTGGCACTATCTTCATAAACCTTCATTTCCACTTCAATACTTTTCCCCACATCCGGCGAGAAAAAGCCATATCTCCATACAGAATAATTCATGCTGGTAAGAATTGCCAGAGGTTTTTCCATAAACCCACCGTGAAGCCAACTATCCACGCCATGGAAAATGGTAATGGTAATAAGGAAAAGATGAAGAAATGCGAGGGTGTAGATAAATTTTTTCATTGAGAAAGGGGAATTTCAGATTGTGAGCCTGAAATGAATCACCACAGATTCGCACATGATATTTCATTAAAAACCTGTACGATCTGTGGTGAAAATCTTTTTGTTGAGAAATGTGAGCGTTTACTGGTACTTAGCCATGATCTTATTGAGCTGAGCAGCTTTTTGACGACCCAGGACACTTACCAGATCAGAATTACCAACTGCCAGTACATAGATGACATCATCTCCTTCAACAACAAAGACAATCCATCCGGCAGCTTCAGCAGGATTGGTGATTTTTTTGACTTGCCTTACATCTTCCATTTTCACTGCTTTACTGCCCATCATGTCCCTTTTGCTATTGAACTGAAGGCGGTATTTGGATGGATCAACATCTTTAAAAATGGCTTTGATGGCAGCCTGGTCC
>JAGQVA010001415.1 GCA_020438265.1 Bacteroidota bacterium | reverse complement strand
TGTTTGAATGCTCCTTTTGCGGAGAAGTCTTTGCCGTTAAACCCAAAGACGGGAAGTTGGAAACGAACTTTTCCGGCCTCTTTGAGGTCAAGGACCTGCCAGGCAACCTGTCCGTCGATTTCTACGCCACCGAAGGATGGAGGAACCGGAGAAGACAGAAGCGTCATACTCAGGCCCGTTTTGGAATTTATCCCCAAACCTATTCTGACTTCATCTCCAAAGAAAATGAATTTGGGTTGCCCGTTTTCAGTACCAAAAATATTATTGAGTTCCCGGGGAATACTTGCGCTCAATTCCGCAGATATTGAGAGTTGTTTTCCCAGAATAAAAGCGAGGTTGGACGCGTCAAAACTCATTACGCCCAGATCAACATTCCCCTCTCCAAAGTTGAGGCCAGGAAGAGGCACATCCAGCGGATTGGTCAGACGATTTACTAAAATGCCCACTCCTTCATTATTCACCCGAAACGTACCAATAATTGGATCTGGAATCATGGTTTGAACAGGCGCGCAGAAACCCTGTATGGCCAGAGTAGTTTCTGCTTCAAAAGCCCAGCCGGAAGTTTTGCCACGAACAATTCTAATATGGGTAATGCCAAAGGTCGCTCCGAGATTATCACTGCCCCCAGCAGCCAAAGGCAACTCAATCGAATGCTCAAAATTAGTTAATTCCAGCGCCAGACTGGTTTCTTCATTATTCTTTAAAAGAACCAGCGTGCTGTTTATGGTAATGATGTCTGCCAGATCTAAAATAGAAGAAGAAGAAAGGCTCCATTCGCGGCCTCCCTCACCATCGCTGCTTACTTCAAGACCGAGTTGGCTGATATTCAACGAAGCTATGGCAGGAAGATCAATCAGGGTAAGTCCAGGATTAGAATCCCAGCCAAATCCAAAGGATTTGCTACCATCATTCCCTGCGGAAAACTGCGCGTAAAGCCCATTCAATTCAACATCGACAACCGTCAGGTCTGCACCTCCTGCAACGGCCCATTCATCGCTGCTTTTGCTGAAACTGAGACTGAGATTGGACAGGGAAAGATAATCCTTAAGAATAGCAAAAACGGTCTCATTGTTATCAATCGTCAGGGAAACCTCGCCAGATGCATAGGCCAATTGCACATGAAGAGGCTCATTTAACGGAGCTGGCAAAAAGTCAATTTCAATTTGCCCGTTGCTTTCAACTTCCCAATCAGTAACATTTAGTGAATTGGGACGGAAAATCAGGTTTTCCCAGGTAATGGATCCTAATCCATCCAGTCCGATTTCAATATTGGCGTCGAGGGTAAGGGTAATATTGGCGTCCTGATCCAGGCTGATAATCAAGCTGATGGTTTGCCCGAATAACTCTACCGAAATACTGCCCGTTGCGGCCCAGTCGTCGATTCCTGATTTTCTCCATTCCAGCACATAATCGGAAAACCCGAGATTATCAGCTATTTGCCCCGGAGCATTGGAATCCAGATTCATTATAATGTCCTGATGAACAAAACTGAG
>JAGQVA010001414.1 GCA_020438265.1 Bacteroidota bacterium | reverse complement strand
ACCGAGTCTTGGACCCATTCAATCTTGTCCTCAATCCAAAGCCCTTCAAATAATTCTTTCTCCCCCTGAAAAAAATACTTAATTGTTGAAAGCAACAGCGATTTCCCGAATCTTCTGGGACGTGATAAAAAATAATATTTACCCGAAGAGATTAAATGATACATCTCTTTGGTTTTATCTACATAGGTATATCCGCCTGTGCGAAGCTCTCTGAAATCCTGTATTCCAATGGGATATTTTTGCATGAAATAAAATTACAAAAAAATAGATTTCCCTGAGAATTTTATTTAATTCATAGGTGGGAATGATTCACATGAGTCACCATTTTCTACCTAAATCTTTATTTTTTGCTAATCCTGTAATACCATGAAACAGACAATTTTCATCATTATCTTTTTTCTGATTCTTTTTCCTCAGCTTTTTTCTCAGTCGACGGAAAATGATCTATACTATCCCGGATATGTGATTGACAAAGATGGGAACAAGGTCGCAGGATTGATTTTGTATAAGGATCACAATTTTAACCGTAAAATTTGCCAATTTAAAAACACGCCGGAATCTGATGTGATCTCTTATTCACCTGATCAAATTCGGGAGTACAAAGTAGAAGGAATAACTCATTTTAAATCAGCTGAAATTGAAGAAAAATGGGAGGTGAGCCTGGTATTTGTAGAATATATCATGGAAGGGAATCCCAGTTTGTTGAATTACAAAAACCGCCTTTTTGTGGAGGGGATAGCAGGATTTGAAGAATTGAAAAAACTGGTTGAGGATACCGTAAAGATTGGAACCCGAGTAACAGTCCAGGGAAGAGAGCAATACAAACAGGCCCTTTACAGTTCAATGAACCAGTGTCCTGAAATGGCTGCAAAAATTCTGGAGACACGTTATCACGTAAAAAAGTTTTTGGAGCTGTTTACCCAATATTATGAATGCACAGATCAGACCTATACAGCATATACAACAAATGAAGAATTGGGAAAACTTCGTCTGGGCGCCAGCCTGACAGTTCAGGGAATGAACCTTGGCTTGAAATCATTTACCAATGTGTATATGTTTGAGGATGCAAAAGCAGCCTTTGATTTTGCCATAAAGCCCCGTTTTTTTATCGATTTTTCCATGCCTTCTCGCATACGAAACCTTTCCTACCGTGCTGGCATTTCCTATTTGCGGTTTAATTACGTTTTCAAAGGAGAAAGTGAGCGGTCAGGGGGAAATCTGTTTTATGAACTCCCTGTGAAGATGGATGTGTTGGAATTCCCACAGTATGTAACCTATACTTTCAACTCTGATCCTCGATCTCTTTACTTATTGGGTGGTATGAATGTCGGGGTGCCATTGAGGGCTTCCTCAGAAAGAAGAGCCATTAGTAATAGTGGGACAATTTTATCTCAAAACGGATTTAAGCATCTGGATATATTTGCCAGTTTGGTAGCAGGCCTTGGCATAAAATCAGATAAAGGTGAGAAAACGATATTTGGTGAATTAACTTTT
>JAGQVA010001413.1 GCA_020438265.1 Bacteroidota bacterium | reverse complement strand
CAACTCCCGGATTGAAGAAAAAAACAGGAAATTCTTCAATCGAATCTTTACCTGTTTTCACGATTCAATGTTCGCTTTCCGATGTGGTCCTATCGCATTTCCACAATGAGGATATCAAAGAGAGAGTCAAATTACTGGTGGCCGGAGATAACCTTGAATTCTCTCTTGGCGCTCAATTCTATCGCGCAGCCCTTCCCGGGCAGTGGAATGAAATGGCAGCGTGCTTTTCTACGAGCTTAAAAAGCACTCTTGATCAACATTTTGCGAAAGGTTATAAAGTCAAAAGCCTAAGAGTCGGGCATATTGTTTATTGGTGGGATAAGGAGATGGAGGCAGGCGTGAGAGTTGTTTTGCCGGAGGTTGAGTTAGGGAAATGAAGGGATTTTAGGCATTATGTTATCTGAAACACAAAGACACAAAAGTTCACATAAGTATTTAAATAATCAACTTTGTGTACTTTTATGCCTTTGTGGTTCAAAAAAACAGCATCCATGTAAAGGGACATTTGTGGCTTTGCCACTATAGTGACTTTTGTGGTAAAAATAAAATCACCCCTTCACCTCCGCCACCTCAAAATGCATCCCGTCCGGTCTGCCCCGAAAATGTCCGCCCCAGTAAAAACCATTATCATTGGCGATTTTGACGAGTTCTCTGACGCTTCCTTTGCGGCCTACCAGCGCAGGCTCAACACCCAGCCTGTTCCAGTTTAAATTGATGTCGAAAGCGGTGCCAAAAGCATGATTGCTGAGGCTGCTTCTGCTTCCACGGATAAATCTGGGAACGAAAGATCCATGCCAGCTGATTACCAGATGCAATAAACCCTCGTCTTCCCAGTCTTGCCATAATTGTTGGAGCTGGGTTGCTGCCAATTTGTGGAAAGCGACTTTAGAAGTCCCGTTTATTTGAATTAATTGTGGTATATCAACGACTATAATATTTTCTTCCTGCCAGTTATCAGTGATTCTGATATGTTCGGGATTGTCACTCCTGGGTTCATGCACAAAAGCGAATTCTCCAAAAACCTCCTGCCTCTCTTCTGTGCTTCGAAGGGGACGAAATTCGGGTTTCGCGGGCCAATCGCTTCCCAACTTCCCTTCTTCATCGGTTAAAATGACTCCAAACCCCAATGTCATAGCCTTCCCGACGGTCTTATTTCCCACGATACCGTCTGGTTCCAGTTCATGATCTGCCTGAAAATGTTTTGTCGCATTAAGTGTATTGGCTCCAAAAACTTTATCAGCTTCTCCCACCTCGGGATATCCTTGTCCGATCAGGAAATATTGCCATTTCCTGACGTCTTTATTTTCCATTCCAATTTTTAAATATCTCATAGTATTTGGCTAAGTTTAGTTAGACAATAAAGGGTAAGAGGAATTGCTATGGGTTTTAGATATCCATAATATCGTAATTTCATCGAAGGAAAAAAATGATAATTGTCAAATTATTGTAAATTATTCTCACTACCGTACACTTTTTGAAAATCTCCCACAGATTTCA
>JAGQVA010001412.1 GCA_020438265.1 Bacteroidota bacterium | reverse complement strand
GACTGGGATTAAAAGGGTATTCTCTTCATCTGGAGAATAATAAGCCTCAATTTATCATTTCCCACTCCTGGCCTCAAAATGCCCTTCAGGTAACTTCTACACAGATGCTTCCTCAGAATCAATGGTCTATGCTCACCATTACTTATGATGGTTCCAGTAAGGCTGAAGGAATCGAAATCTTCATTAATGGAACCCAAGAGGAAGTAACAATCGATAGAGATCATCTTTACAAAGGAATCCTGTTTGAGTGGAATATTCACACCTATGGGTTTAACGGGCTTGAGTTTGGTTCGCGGAATAAGATGGTTCCCTTCAAAGGTGGCGGAATAGATGAGTTTATGGTTTTTGATCGTCAGCTTACGGCTCTGGAAGTCCAATTCCTTCACAATAAAAATCAGGTAATCCAATTACTCGCTGCACCTTCACCTCAAGTAAGAAATCTTCTTCAGGATTACACGAAAGCCTATTTTGACCCAACCTGTATTGCTGCCAAAGATAGTCTTCACGCTATTCGGAAAAAAATCAATGATCTATACAACCAGATCCCGGAAATCATGGTTATGGGCGATTTGCCTCAACCCAGACCAACCTATATTCTGGAAAGAGGAAACTATGCTACACATGGCGAGGAAGTTTTTCCCGACGTAGCTGAATCCGTTTTTCCTTTTCCGGAAAAACTGCCCCGCAACAGGCTTGGACTGGCACAATGGTTATTTCATCCTGATCATCCATTAACTGCCCGTGTAATGGTCAATCGAATCTGGCAAATGTATTTTGGTCAGGGACTGGTAAAAACTTCCGAAGATTTTGGTAGTCAGGGAGAATTACCAATACATCCTGAATTGCTCGATTTCCTCGCCTCAGCATTTATCGAATCGGGCTGGGATCTGAAGTTGTTACAAAAACGGATTGTCATGTCTGAAACCTATCAGCAAAGTTCCATTATCACTCCGAAATTACTGGAAGTTGATCCCGAGAACCGGTATCTGGCCAGAGGCCCTTCCTTCCGTCTCCCCGCTGAAATGATCAGAGATAATGCACTGGCTGTTAGCGGGTTACTTGTCAAGAAAACAGGAGGAGAAAGTGTATATCCCTATCAACCTGAAGGGCTTTGGGATGAAATTACCAATAAACACTGGCGCTATCGTTATCTTCAAACTCCCGGAGAAGGACTTTACCGCAGAAGTTTGTACACCATCTGGAAACGCACTTCTCCCCCACCCTCCATGCAGATTTTTGATATTGCAGATCGGGATAATTGTACAGTGAGAAGACTTACTACAAGCACCCCGCTTCAGGCTTTGGTTTTACTCAATGATCCTCAATACCAGGAGGCAGCGAGAGTGCTGGGAGAAAAAGTGATTGGCCAATTTCCCAACCAGCCTGATCAGCAGATCCAGACCGCATTCAGGCTTATTACAGGCCGATATCCTGACTCATTCGAGGCCACACATCTGCGCCAGTTTTATGAAAAACAATCCTTGTGGTATAAAGAACA
>JAGQVA010001411.1 GCA_020438265.1 Bacteroidota bacterium | reverse complement strand
GAAGTATTTATTACCAGCGACAGCGTTCAGGATTCAGGCTTTCTCCCTATTGATATCAATTTTAACATTGAAATTCCAGTTTCAGGAGAAGAAAAAACGGGTACCTTCACCATACTTGCAACTGGTGAATCAATCGCTGCATAAATATCAAAATCAGAATATAATGGCAGGATGGTTTTCCATTCCTGCCATTTTTTGTTTAAAATAGGATGAGTAAATCCTGATGAATTGGCAAATACAAAATTTTTTTTGGGAGTCTTTCTGTTCACCTGTATCATTTTACAGGGAAGTTATGCGCAAAAGGATGATTCCCTGATAGCCCAATTTGTCATGCCAGGGCTGGAGAAAGTCCGTTCCCAAATCGAATCCGGAAGCCAGAATGAAGTATTAGAAACAGTTCAGAATCTTCAGAAAAAACTTCGGGAGGAATCTCCTGAGCCTGCTTTTCTGGAAGGAGTATTGCTGAAGAAATTGGCTGATGCTTTGAGTGAGAATGATTCTGTTCTTTTGTCCAATCAGTATTTTGAGCTGGCAAAACCCCTTCTACAAAAAAGTAATCACCTAAACTGGATGGCAGAATGTTATCTTGGGATTGGAGTGAATTATCTTATCCTTCAAAATTTCTCTCTGGCTTCGGAAAATATATCTGAGGTAGAAAAACTGTATGAGAAATATGGGAATAAAGTACTTGAGGCATATCGGCAATCATTAAATCTCCTTGGAAATATATACCTGGAAACGGGAAAGGATTCCCTGGCTTATGCTTATTCAGTGAAAGCCCTGAAGATGGATTCTTTACCAGAAAACCGATCCATTGCCTATAATAATATCGGGGTAGTTCTCGCCAAACTGGGCGATTATGAAAAGGCACTTGAGTATAAACAAAAGGCTTTAACTTCTTATTTGGAGAGCGCTGACCTATACTATCCACAGGTTATTTCTTTTTATCTCAATCTGGGCAATTCTCAGTTGGAGGTAGGACAACTTGCATCAGCGAGAATATCTTTTAAGGAAGCATTAACCTACCTGAATTTGATGGAAGAACATTTTCACAGTGTTCGGGCGCGGAACTGGATTGACTCACACCGGGTTGCATTAAATAATGAAATGGCCAGTTTGTTTTTTAAGAAAAATCAACCGGATAGTGCTTATAAACTTCTAAAGGAAGCAGAAGCATTAGGTTATGATCCTGCTCATACTTTACACAATCTGGGGATGTTTTTTTCTCAAAAAGGCAATTCAGATAAATCCACTGCTTATCTGAATCAGGTACTAAAAATGGCCCCGAAAAACCATCTCAGTGCGATTTTATTGGGAAAAGTATATCTGGGGCAGAAAAAAACGGAAGCTGCTTTGGCACAATTCCAGCAAGCACTCATCATTCTTACTACAAATTTTCATTCGCGGGATTACAAGCAAAATCCCGAATGGGAAGATATTTCCCAAAGATCCTCCTTCTTTTGGGCTATTCTCAATAAAGTGAATGCTTTACGAGCCCT
>JAGQVA010001410.1 GCA_020438265.1 Bacteroidota bacterium | reverse complement strand
CCCAGCGACCAATCCAGGTTTTGTGAAAATTTTTAGGAAAAAGTTCAAAACCCAGATGCCCATAGACATTATACATGATTTGAAACAACAGAAAAGAACCAATGGCATATTTGTGTACGGGAACACCAAAGGCCAGAATAGGCATAATCATGGCCTCCAAAATCGCTTCCAAAGGATGAAACGCGTAAGCAGTCCAGGGAGAAGGATTGGTTGACTTGTGATGAATCAGGTGAACGTATTTAAACAATTTGGGTAAATGCATCATCCGGTGCATCCAGTAAAAATAAGTGTCATGGATGAAAAACATCCAGACCCAGGTAAAAATATAATAGGCCCAGCCGTATTCCTCTATTTCATTATAGCGGTGGGTATATTCTCTCAGAAAATAAAATGTAATCAGCGCAACTGTAGCAAAAATGGTAACAGAGATAATGGAGTAGAAAATATCGCGTCCATAATCTGTCAGTTTGGGAAGTTTTTTCTGCACCTTCCGAAACCAAAGGGGTTTCTTTAGAATGACATAAAAAAGGACAAAAACAATTCCCGCGTAGAAGAAATAGTCATAGAGTGCGCTTGTTGCTTCTCGCCACCAAAATTCAAGGAAAGTCATTTTGTAATGAAATTAAGGGTTATACAAATTTCCTGCATTATCCTTGTTTTATCAAATCTGATCGTCTGGAATTCTCAGATTTGAGGTATCTGGACGGATTAAACAGGTCCGGAAGTCTATAGTTGAAGTATTCGGACGGGTGAATAATGGTCGGCGTACAGATTGAGTGCTTGATTGCCTCCCTGGTGGACAAGTTATATGGATCTCTCCCCCTGGATCAGATTCTTATAAGCCGAAGGTGTATGTCCGGTCATTTTCTTAAACACAGCATTAAAAGTAGACTTTGACTTAAACCCTGCTTCAAGGGCAATTCCCAAAATACTAAAATGATCATAGGCAGGATCTTTGAGATTGTGTTTAACTTCTTCTACCCTGTAGGTATTAATAAATTCAAAGAAGTTTTTCCCCTCTCTTTGGTTAATAATCTGGGAAAGATATCCATTACTAAGTTTCATTTTCCCTGCCAGAAGCGTCATGTTCAAATCGGGGTTTTTGAATAGTTTTTCTTCCTCAATCAGTCTGAGAAGATTTTGATAATGCTCTTCTGTTTTTTGAGAAAGATCACCATTTCCAGGGTCTTCTGGTATAGATTCACTTAGAATTTCGCTCATTTCAAACAGGTCTGATTTACTGTACATCATATATCCTAGCCAGTATATAATCAAAGCCTGACCTATGAAAAGGGGATAATAATAACTGCGATCTGGTGCCCCGGAAAAAAAAGGAACGGCCCAAAATCCTAATAAAACCAAACTAGCTATCATGGTATATTTTACCCAGTTGAGACTTTGGCTTTCAATATCGGAGTAATTATCAACCAGGTGTGATTGGTAAGCGTTTAGTTTGCGAATATTCAAAATCAATACAATCAGTGTTGCCAGCATGGCTGTAAC
>JAGQVA010001409.1 GCA_020438265.1 Bacteroidota bacterium | reverse complement strand
CGCTGCATCAGTTTAGTCTGAAAAATAATCAAAAGAAAATAGCAGCTTTTGCGAAAGAAGTTACCCAACATATCCGAAATCTTCCCCATTTTCAAAGAGGCGAAAAAGTTCCCACTAAATGGGTGAAAATACGTGCAAAGTTGGAAGAGTTGGGGCAAACTAAGAATTATATTTCTTTAGAGACCTATCGGGAAATATGCGCTGAATTTGAAATTCCTGACATAGATAGACAGGATTTCCTCAGCGATTTTCTTCATTCACTAGGCGTAATTTTGCGCTTTAGGAAGGTACCTCTATTGAGTAAAATGATTATTCTCAATCCTGCCTGGGCGACCAGGGCTGTGTATCAGATTTTGGATCATACCAGAAAATCTGCGAAAATACCGGGGCATTTCTATCGTCATGAACTCAAAGCAATCTGGCCTGATAAGAGCTATACAGATGTATTTGAGGAATTGCTGGCCCTGATGGGTAGCTTTGAATTGTGTTATCAATTGCCTCATCGGCTGGATGAATTTATCGTTCCTCAGCTTTTACCGCCAGATAAACCTCCAGTCGTTTGGGAAGATAAGAAGCAATTACAACTTCGTTATGCTTATGATTTTATGCCCAAGGGCATTGTAACCCGTCTGATTGTGCGGCAGCACAAGTATATAGAAAACCAGCAAACGGTATGGAAAAGAGGAGCGGTATTTTGTTATAATGGAGCGCAGGCTCAGGTAACGGAACTTTACCGGGATCGCCAGATTCAAATCAAGGCTAAGGGGCCTCATCGCAAAGAATTGCTTACGATTATCGTCAAGGAGATTGATGAAATTAACAGCAATTTTGATTTTGATGAGGAACGGTTGAGGGTAAATCAGATGATTCCTTGTAATTGTGGAGAGTGTCAGGAAGCGAAAACGCCTTATTTTTTCCCTAAAATTGATCTGAAAAAGGCTCGAAAAAAAGGAGTCAGTGATGTTCAGTGCCGAAGTAGTTTTGAGCAGGTTTCTGTAATGGGATTGATGGAGGAAGTATTTGTCCAGGAAGTTTTGATTCAGGAAGAAAAGATGTATAGGGCAGAAAGAGGCTACTTATCAGAAAGTGATGAGCATTTTTCTCGTTCTGGTCGCAAATCTAATATTAACACAAACAGAATGACACGTAAAGATTATCTTCGCCAGTTATTGATGAAAAACAAGTTGAAAATGGCGCTGGAAGAAATGGCGCTTATTGCTGAGGAAGGCAATCTCGAAACGGAGGCTACAAGTCTTCTTTCCCAGTATCATGGCTTGCAGCAACAAATACAGAAAAAGACCATTTCATTTGAAAATCGAAACCTGACGGCAAATCAAATCCTGGACGGCGCACAGGGATTATTAAAAGAACTGGAAGATGTAATTCCTTCGAAGTTGCGCGAAAGGGTTGAATACAAAGTTTATGAGGAGGAGGATCCTGTTTTGGAAATAAAACCTCCGAAACCTGAGCCAGAAAAGAAGGAACAAAATTTCCACTTCAACGGCAACGTAGG
>JAGQVA010000139.1 GCA_020438265.1 Bacteroidota bacterium | reverse complement strand
ATAGACATAAGTGTAGTAGGGTTTGGAGTTATCTAAAAAGGGGATAAAAATCGTAAACGATTCGTTTTCTACCCACGTTTGGCTCCTATGGAGCCGGAGACTTGCGGCCTTTGATCTTGATTCGCATTATAAATTAATATTATCTCCACTTATCCCCCTATTTCCCCGAAGCTTCCTGTTCAGGATTAAGCGTATAGATAATTCTCAGAACCGTTTCTTTATCGGTATTAAGTTTCAGTTCGCCTGTAAAGTCATAGGTCGAACCCCAATCGAAATGATACTTCGATTTGGTTTCATTTGTAAATTTCCCCGTCGTTTTTATATCTCCTCCGTAAATCATGGATTCACAATCAATCATCAGAAATATTTCTGTCGCAGCAGGAATACTGTCAACCTGAAAAATCCGCTCATAGAGAAAACGGTTCCCTACATCTTTTTTGCGCGGGATAAATTCTGGTGATTCCTTCATGGAAATTTTATTTCCGTCAGGAAGGATCAAATCATAACTCATCCAAAGGCGGTCGTTGATAATTTCGTGTTTTTTAAATTTGGAAGTAATTTTTACGGGTTTGCCTCCCTGCCATACTTTCCAAAAGGTTTGCTTTTTTTCATTATAAATAAAAGGCACTCCTTCTGCAACGGGATACTTTTTTTCAGCCCTTTTGACAACTCCCAGACCTGACCACAGTTTGTATACGCTGCACAGGGAAGTGTCATAAGCTACCCATAGTTTTTTATCCATGCCTACTGCCAGGACGGATTCCTGGGTATCAAGTCCGGTGTAAAACACCCAGGGATCTACAGGACGTTCGGGTTTTAAGGGATCTCCCGGAGGTGAATAGACCGAAGCGAAAATTATACAAGAAAAAGCAGAGATTATCAATAACTTCATAAATCAATCTTTTAGATTTTTGGATAACAGATGCAAATGAACATGAGTTATCCCCAAATTTATTTTTCACCACATAGTCATTGAGCTATGTTCTTTCTCTTTGGCTCTATGGCTATGTGGCGAAAAAATCAAACCTTCTGTCAGAATAAGAAATAAATCAAAAATGATTTTGCAACTATAATCCCAGAATCTGACGATTGGTATCCTCATCGACGCCACTATCGGCAAAATCATCAAACGCTTTTTCAGTTACTCGGATAATATGGTCAGCGATAAACGGCGCTCCTTCAGCAGCTCCCTGCTCAGGATGTTTCAGACAACATTCCCACTCCATTACCGCCCAACCGTCATAATCATATTGAGTAAGCTTACTGAAAATCGCGCTGAAATCAATCTGGCCATCACCCAAAGATCGGAACCTGCCGGGACGTTCTACCCAGCCTGAATAACCCCCATAAACACCGCCTCTTCCGTTTGGATTAAACTCAGCGTCTTTGACATGGAACATTTTTAGAAATTCGTGATAAATATCAATATGATCCAGATAATCAAGCTGTTGCAGCATATAGTGGCTGGGATCATAAAGCATATTTACTCTGGAATGATTTCCCGTTGCTTCTCTGAATCGCTCAAAGGTGATACCATCATGAAGGTCTTCCCCTGGGTGAATTTCATAACAAACGTCTACGCCTTGTTCGTCAAAAACATTCAGGATCGGTATCCAGCGGTCAGCAAGTTCTTTGAAACCCATTTCTACCAGGCCAGCTGGTCTTTGTGGCCACGGATACATATAAGGCCAAAGCAAAGCTCCGCTAAACGTTGCGTGGACATTAATACCAAAATTACGGCTGGCTTTGGCGGCCATTTTTAGCTGATCGACAGCCCATTCCGTACGGGCTTTGGGGTTGTTGTGAACAGATTCTGGTGCGAAACCATCAAACATCTTGTCATAAGCCGGATGAACTGCTACTAATTGTCCCTGAAGGTGAGTTGATAATTCTGTGATTTCTACGCCAGCGTCTGCTACGATGCCTTTAATTTCATCCACATAAGCATCGCTGGTAGCTGCCAGCTTTAAATCAAATAAACGTCCATCCCAGGTAGGGATCTGAATGCCTTTATATCCCAGATCTGCGGCCCATTTGGCAATACTGGGGAGAGAGTTGAATGGGGCTTCATCTCCGGCAAATTGTGCGAGAAAAATACCCGGTCCTTTTATCGTTTTCATAAATTTTTCTGATTTTTTCTATTTCTATTTTTTAGACCTTCCAGGTTTTCAGAACCTACCGGTTACACACAGTTGTTATAACACAGAGATTCACAGAGCAGCACAGAGGTTCGCAGAGAATTGATAGGATTATTACTCAAATCCTCCATATTCTCTCTGTGTACCTCTGTGTACCTCTGTGTCATCTCTGAGAACCTCTGTGTTATAACTATTTTCATATCGCTAGGCGATTTTTTCATTAAAAAATTATTTATGTATAACCTGTAGTTTTTTAAAACCTGAAAGGTCTTATATTCAACAATTTAAACTTCTAAAAATGGATACCATTTCTGATCGCTATCGCTCGATGCGACCACCGTTTCAATAAAAGCCATTCCTCTGATACCGTCTTCCACGGAAGGAAAATCCATATCAAATTCGGAGGGTTCTTCTCCATTCAGGCGAGCTCTTAAAGCTCTTGCGAAGTTGCGATAGATACTTGCAAATGCTTCGAGGTAACCTTCTGGGTGTCCAGCGGGAATACGGGTGTGAGCCAAAGATCTTGGGTACAGATCGCCTACGCCAGTTCTGATCAATCGCGTACCACTGCTGGTTTTGTGAACCAATGTGTTTGGTTCCATCTGGTGCCACTGAAGTCCTCCGGTCTCTCCATAAACCCGAATATTCAAATCATTTTCCTCTCCATTAGAGATTTGGCTGGCGTGAAGAATGCCTTTGGCGCCATTGTCAAAATGTAGCAATACATTGCCATCATCGTCGAGCTTACGGCCAGGAACGAAGATGGAAAGATCTGCACAAACTTCAGTAATTTTCAACCCGGTAATATACTCAGCGAGGTTTTCAGCATGTGTACCAATGTCTCCCATTGAACCTGCCTTTCCTGATTTAGAGGGGTCTGTTCGCCAGTCGGCCTGCTTGTTTCCGGATTCTTCCAGGAAAGTAGAAAGCCATCCCTGCGGGTATTCTACAACTACTTTTCTGAGTTCGCCCAGCTCTCCATTTCGTATCATTTCCCTGGCTTGTTTGACCATCGGATATCCAGTGTAGTTGTGAGTCAGTGCGAATAATAAACCTGTTTCTTTGACCAGTTTTCGAAGCTCTTTGGCTTCATCCATAGAGAAACAAAGCGGTTTGTCGCAAACGACATGAAAACCATTTTCCAGCGCCATTTTTGCGGGAGGGAAGTGAACATGGTTAGGTGTAACAATGGAAATAAAATCCATTCTTTCTCCTTCCGGAAGTTCTTTTTCCTTCATGATCATTTCCGCAAAAGAACCATAAACGCGGTCTGGAGGCAGATACAGATCCTCACCGGAAGCTTTGGATTTTTCGGGGTTGCTGCTAAACGCGCCACAGACGAGTTCGATTTCTCCGTCCAGGGCAGCAGCCATACGGTGTACAGCTCCAATGAAGGCTCCTCGGCCCCCACCGACCATACCCATTCTCATTTTTCTACTCATATTGTCGGGGTGATAAATGTTGTTTTACAAAGGACGAACCAATATAGAAAAAAAAATAGATCTGTTTAAAATTGGGGGAGGGAATTGGTGGGAGGAAACCGATTTCGGGGAATAAGAAATTGATATCCTGAATCTCTCGGTGAGATTCTTTATCAGCGAAGCTGACAACCACCGGTTGTCACCCTGAGCTTGTCGAAGGGCCTAAGTAATCGAGAGTGTTTTTTATCAACCATGCACTTCTCAATAGACCCTTCGACTACGCTCAGGGTGACAACATCACATTTTCGGCTTCGCCTGTTGTCAATCTGGCAAGCAGATGGGGATGTTTAACTGTATGATAGGATAAAAAAAAGCCCAAAGAATTACTTCCCTGGACTTTGTGAATTCATTAGTAGATATGTAGAGACAGTGAGTGACTTATTGTACATTCAGATATTGCGCCGGATCTACCCATTCGTAGCGGGGATCGTCTTCAATCATATTTTTTAATACGGAAACGTAAGAAGAATTCACGATAATCAGAACTTTTTCTCCTGGCTGGTCGATAATCCGATTGAGATTTGAAAACATCTTTACGTGATATTCATACCAATTGGAAAGTGCATCGGAGCCATATTCCTCGTCTGTCTGATCAATCTGAGTCAACCCTTTGAGATAAGTACCGTGTTCGTAAGCGAGATTAGCGGGCTGGTTGAGGTAAGCAAAATAGCGTCCGAGACTTTCTGTATTCATGTGATGTTGTTTGGCTGTTTCGATTCCACGACCCAGATTGACAAATTCTTCAACTTCACGGGAAATACCACTTTCGCGGGCTGAGTATAATAACTCGCCCAGGTTAAAACCTCCATCTGTATCAATCCCATACAGTTTGTCTACAGATAAGTATTCACCTAATCGAAATCCAATTTGCTCTCTTGTGGAGCGATTAAGCAAATGCCTGCCGTCGAGATAATTATGATAATCTTCATTCAGCTGATCCTGCCACGCAGAACGAAATGGAACGTCAAGCACAATTTTACTGGGTGAAAAAGCAGCCAGATTTCCCACAAGCGCTTTTGCTTCTTTCTGCCGATTGCTGCGCAGAATATCATGAGGCATAAAGTGGCTGCCGATAATCATGACCTGGGTTTTGGGACCATTGGTTTCTGGTGTAACCGGACCTGCCAATCCCGACTCATAAAAAACAAGAGAGATAAAGAGAAAGAAGTATATGACCAGGCGATTCATGACGCTATATAGTTAGTTTTTGTTGCATTGATTTTGGAAAAGACGATGAGATGGCCAAAAATGATGCATCGTATTCCCAAAATTTTCCGAGTCTCTTTCTATTCGTAATCCAAATTTCTGAAAAAGTTACACAGAGGCTCGTAAAAAAAATGGCGCTACTGAGAATATAGCGCAAATTCACTTTTCTTATTCTGGTGATTTGTCAGGAAGATTACTTTTAAAAGAACGCCTGTAAAGAAAACACTTAAATTGAACAAATGTTCAGCCATGTAAGAGAAATAACAATTCTTTAACTATTTAGACTGAATAAAAATAGTACTACTTGGTCACTTTAAATCGGAATAGGGTTGAACCTCGCCAGAGGTCGCACCAGAGGTGCGGAACGTGGGTAGAAAATTAGCTTTTCCCCTTTTTTCCCGAAAAATTTTGCCTCAAGGCAAGTATGTGTTTACCCCTTCGCACAAGCACCGTCCCCTCAAGAAGGGACTCCCGCAAGGCCGGTTTCCTATGGAAACGCCCTTTTATGGCCGCCAGCCCCTTCTTGAGGGGGCAATTAGGCGGAAGGGGGTACAACAAGGCGCTAAACACATACCAAGGCAAAATTTTTCGGGAGGATTCTTATGAATCGTATGCTTCTACCCACGTGTCGGCTGACTTAGAGTTTTAAACAGCTCGATTGACATAAAGTTTGCGACAATTTATATGTTTGTTCTTTGAAAAGTTGAAAAATTAAGATCTTATGCCCCGCTCTACGTCTATGGCTGTGCGCCAGCAAATAGTTCAACGGCTTAGCGAAGGACTTTCTATTAGTGAAATTTCCCGTCAACTGAAAGTGAGCCGAAGTACGATTCACCGATTATTAGGCCAGTATCAGACCCACGGTTCAGCAGGATTAGTTCCTCAGTATAGTCATTGTGGAAAAACTCGTCCTCCAAGCGATGATTTTATCTTTCGCGCTGTCCGGTGCTTAAAGGCTTGGCATCCCGGTTGGGGAGGAGAAAAGATTCATGCAGAAATAACTCAGGCTCGTCCAGACTTAGCGCTCCCCTCGATTCGGACGCTTTATCGATGGTTCAGGTGGAATGGTCAAACAGAGGCCAAAACCCGTTTTCCTCAACCTGATCGTAAGTGGGCCAAAGCGCTTCATGAAGGCTGGCAAATAGATGCCAAAGAAGAGCTGACTACGGCTGATCAAACCAGGCAGTGTTGGCTCAATATTATCGATGAATGCTCTGGGACAGTGATTGATCCTGTTGTTTTTTCCCTGTAAGAGGATTTCAGAGGTGCCTGTCAAAGAGGTTCAGCGTGAACTCATTACAGTCTTTAAAGTATGGGGAAGGCCTAAATGGATCAAAGTAGATAATGGCAGACCTTTTGGCGATCCGCAAATGGAAGTGGCACCTCCTTTAGCTTTATGGCTAATTTGTTTGGGCATACCGATCATCTGGAATCGTCCAAGAAGACCACAGGATAATGCTAAAGTAGAACGGAGTCAGGGCGTATTAGCCAATTGGACGGAAGTGGACAAATGTAAAGATACTTTTGATCTACAAATTCGCCTTTGGGAACAAGCCCACTTTCATAACTGCCATTTTCCCATTCGTCGGTGGGAGAATAAAAAAAGGGTTGAAGTATTTCCTGGTCTCCATTTTACGGGAAGAGATTGGGATCCCCTCGATTTTGATCTACAGCGGGCCTTAGATTTTCTCTCTAAAGGTACCTGGGAACGAAAGGTATCCCAAAATGGACAATTTCAACATTATGGAAACCGATTCAATGTAGGAAAGCCATATAGCAGACAAAGAGTTAGTATTAGAATCTGCCCCAAAGACAATCTTTGGAAGGTCTATGACGAAAATGCGCAATTCATGAAAGAATTCCCTACTAATTTCTCTGAAAAAACTATCTGGAATCTTGATTTTTCAATATGACAAAGTACGATTGGGAAAATTGTTGCAAACTTTATGTCAAAATTTGTTTAAAACTCTAAGTCAGCCGACACCACGTTGAACCCTTAACAGGGTTCTTGATTGACAGTCAAAAAAATCTTTTTTTAAGTGCCTAAGTAATATTAGGTAAAAGTAAAGAAAATCCCTTTACCCTGCCTTTAGTTGATGATAATATCATACATTTACGGTTAAAACCCGGTCATATTGGAAAAAACAGCCCGACAATATCAGGAAGTGATTCATTTGTGTAAGGAGCTTTTTATGAAAAAGGCACGTGATTACGGCACTTCCTGGACAATTTTGAGAATGCCTTCCGTAACGGATCAGATTTATATCAAGGCTGAAAGAATCCGTTCTCTCCAGGAGAAAGGCGTGAATAAAGTGGGAGAAAGTGAAGAGGGGGAATTCATTGCTATTATCAATTACTGCGTAATTGCTCTCATTCTCCTGGATATTCAGGAAAACCCTGAAACAGAATCGGAAATCGAAAACCTCGAAAATCTACAGAACTTATATGATCAGAAAGTAAACCTGGCTTATGAAACGCTGGAGAAAAAAAATCATGACTATGGAGAAGCTTGGCGTAAGATGCGGGTAAGTTCGATTACCGATCTTATCCTGATGAAAATCATGCGTCTCAAGCAAATGGAAGATAATCAGGGAAAACTACTGGTATCAGAAGGACCTGATGCCAATTATATAGATATGTTAAACTACGCTGTTTTTTCGCTGATCAAAAGCGGAGAACAAAAAGCTATCAGTTAAATTCATTTTTTATGTCTACCTATCAGATCATAGGAATTTTATACGCAATCGTAGGCGTAATCACGGTTGGAGCGCTCGTATATGAGCGATCAAAACACAAAACCTTTGACCTCAATTATCTACCCATTACGGGTACTTTGATTTTGGTCACCCGCTTACTGGTCGGCGCTTTATTTATCTATTCCGGTTTTGTCAAAGCCAATGACTACATCGGATTTGCCTACAAACTCGAAGAGTATTTCACCATTTTCGGGGATCGGTGGCCTGCATTTGAGGGATTTTTCAGCCTGTTTGTTCCTCTTGCCGAACCTATGGCCTGGTTCATTGCAGTCTTTGAGGTAGCCCTGGCGATTGCTTTGATCCTGGGATGGAAAATGAATCTCACAGCCTGGCTGACCATGATCATGATGGTCTTTTTCACCATTCTGACGGGTTATTCTCACTTTACCGGTTCGGTTACAGATTGTGGTTGTTTTGGAGACGCCCTGAAAATTGAGCCCTGGGAATCTTTCGTCAAGGACATCATTCTGACCTTTATGCTCATTCCTCTGTTTCTGGTCAGAAAGTCAATTTATGCTTTTCCCAATTCCAAAATCGCGGGAATTATTACAGCTGCCGTTTTTGTCATCACAGGAATTTTCTCCTGGTATTGCCACGAAAACCTGCCCATGATTGATTTCCGCGCTTATAAAGTGGGAAAAGATCTGAAAATCTGTACTACTGAAATGACCGTTGATGGTTATCCGAAATGTAAGGACTGGTTTTTTATAGACGAAGAAAATTATCTGATTGACCGGTATACGCTACTTCCAGAAGATGATTCTACCCGCATTAAGTCAGGAAAAGCCTATCAAATCGAACCTGTTAATCCTTTTTCAGGAGTTACTTTAATGATTGTAACTTATAATGTTACCAAAGCATCGCCCGAAGCGATGAAAGCCAGTGGGGATTTGGGTAGAGCTCTGGCGGGTAGTGGCGTGAATGTTTTGGGAGCAACTTCAACCGGACCTTCGAGCATGGAAGAGACCTATATTCCGGAATATCAACTGGATTACCCGTTTACTTTTATGGATGAAACGGTGTTAAAAACCATCGTCAGGTCTCATCCCGGATATGTCTTATTGAAAGAAGGAGTCATTCTCAAGAAATGGCATCAGAATAATATTCCTTCCGCTGAAGAAGTAAAAAGTCTGGCGGGGATTTAAACAAAAAAAAGCGGGCTCAAAAAGCCCGCTTTTTTTAATTTAAAGATATACGCGGCAATTCGCGGGTTATCGTCTCGTGAAACATAAGCTCGTAAATAGCAGCAAACGAATAATCCATGATCGGAAAATCACTGATAATCTCTTCTACTTCCTCTTCAGACTCCGCTACCATTACAATCCATAACTTGGCACGGTCCAAAGACAAGGTATAACTCAGGATCGTACCCTCATTCATCAATTCATTTACCATCACTCTCTGAGTTGGAATTAAAGACCTGAATTCAGGAGTCATAACCTCCGGAAGGTCAATGTCAACCATAAATTGGTGGTATATATTAATATCTTCCATCAAAATTGTTTTAGATAATAATACGTAACTATCATCTCTACATGGGTAATATCGGCATTTTATTTTAAATAATCCGCTTTCTGACCATGAATTATCCACATAGACGGATTTGGTACTAAAAAAAGTCTTTTAATTCTAAAATAAAAAAGGGGAGATGTCAGTGATGACGACTCCCCATAAACCAGAAAGATTAAAATATAAAAGTAGTTTGGTTTTTTCTTTCTTATATAACGATCTGTGTCCTTTTAAGGCTGCCTGGAAAGTTTAAAATTTCCCTACCGCACAATCGTAACCGTCCCCTGCCTGGGACCATCATAAGGCAAACACCCAGTAAACACAGCCTCTTTAATTCGCCAGATATATACATTTCGGCTTACATGGACACCATTTAACCTTCCATCCCATCCTTGTCCGGGAGCAGGTGAACCCTGATCGTCCAGGCCATCCGGAATCTGTTCTGAATCCCACTCCCAAAGCTTATTGCCGTAAGCATCCAGGATCTCAAAGCTGAATTTACT
>JAGQVA010001408.1 GCA_020438265.1 Bacteroidota bacterium | reverse complement strand
CAATAACATTGGTGGCTATTTACAGCAACCTGGGAAGCGTTCCATTTTGGTTAGTTTTGGTGTTACATACCCTGCTTTTTATAGGTATCAACGCCCGAATGATTGCTTCAACAGCTTTGGCAACAATTGTACCCGGACAGACAGACAGAGGTGCATTCATGGCACTCGACTCTTCATTTCAACAGGTAGCTGGAGGGATAGCAGCAACCGCTGCCGGATGGATTGTTTATCAGGCATCGGATGGAATGATACATGGGTATCCATCTTTGGGCTGGACAGTCATCAGTATCATGTTCGTTACCATTGGGCTGATGTATGCGATGAATTTGATTGTGAGAAAGAAAAACTGAGCCTACTTTCTCTACCATACACTTCTTAGATGCTCTTGATATCTCTCCTTTAAGGAGCAGGCTCCGCAGATTGCACAGATTTCACGGATCTAAACGCTTAGTAATGGTATTTATCTGTGGAATCTGTGTTATCTGTGGGAAGTTTAATAAAAGTGACGGTAGTGAGAGCCTGCTTATTTGCCTACCTACCCTCCAAAGTTCCAATTCCCATAATAGGGTACGCATTTACATTTTAGAACGACTGCCCTGCTCAGTCGCGACATCTTTGTGTCATAATTAATCACTAAAAAAATTATGTCATGAATTCATTTTTTAATAATCCACAAGCCAAAAAGGAGGTCGAAAAATTGTATCAAAACAAACTGGACGAACTCCCCATCAATTACGAATTTCTCAAAGTAGAAACGAGTTTTGGCAATACCCATATCATTCTGACAGGACAGAAGGGCAAGCCTCCTTTGATTTTGCTGCATGGTTCAAACGGATGCGCGCCGATTGCCATTGAAGCATTGATAAGTCTTTGCGATGATTATAGCGTTTATGCCATTGACGTAGTGGGGCAGCCGAACCTGAGCGCAGAAACCCGTCCCTCGATGAAAGACCATTCTTATGGACAATGGATGTTTGAGATCCTGACCCGATTGAATATTTGGGATGCGGTTTTGGTAGGTATTTCCTTTGGAGGATTTATCAGCTGGAAAACATTGGTGCTTGATGAACGGCATATATCAAAAGCTTTTCTCATTGTCCCCGCAGGAATTGTTGATGGCAATCCCCTGAAAACTTTATGGAAAGTATTTCTTCCAATGAAACTCTACAAATGGCGGAAGCAGGCAAAATATGTCCACCATTTCCTTGAGGAACTGTTTACCGAACGAGATGAATTTGCCATTGCATTTTTATCAAAAGTATTCCTGCATTTTAAGATGGATTTTTCGCCTATCCCCGTGATAAAAAAAGAGGAAGCACAAAAGATACAAACACCCATTCACATTATCGCTGCTGATGAGGATTTGCTTTTTCCCGGAGCAAAAATGTTGAAACGGGCGAAGGAAATATTTCCTTCATCAGGGGAGGTTTTATTGCTGAACAATTCAAAACATGTCCCTGGCCAGAAGGGAAATGAGGAGATTGTTGATTTTATTAAAAATCACGCAAAATGAT
>JAGQVA010001407.1 GCA_020438265.1 Bacteroidota bacterium | reverse complement strand
CAATCCCAACAGAATAATATTATGCCGGGAAAGAATTGCCCTTTCCATATCCGGAATTACCGTTTCCTCATATCCAATCACTCCTGTAAAAACTTCACTTTTCTGACGCATCTTCCCGATCAGGTTTGATCTCAACTCATCCTTGGTTGTTTTGGGAGTATATCCGGAAGCTTTTAATTCGCCGAGGGTTTTGATTTTTCTTAAATCGGCCATTTATGTATATATTTTTGTTATTGCTGAATTATTACCCTGTCAAGTAAATAAGTTGTAGGTATTTAATTTTGTGCGAAGCACATACAACGGACTTGTCATCCTGAGCTTGCGAAGGATCTCACCATGACATCTAATCACCTAATAATCAAACCATTGTAAGATCCTTCGACAAGCTCAGGATGACAAGCCCGTTTTCTGCGTTTCGTGCACATAAATAAATATAAAAGAACATTTTCCACAATGTATTTATCTTTGCAGATAGATTACAAACGAAAGTTACCACCTATTTACAATAACCCCAAAAAGGGATTTCGGTTATGACAGATTTTGATTTTAAAGATTTTCAAAAGAATTTATTTTCAGACTCACCTCCTTTTGAGGATCTCAAAAATCAGCTTTGGGAATATCAGTTAGCCACAAATCATGTCATACAGAAATTTTGTAAAAATTTACCGGGAAAAGACCCTTATTCCATCCCAATTAGTTTCTTTAAACATTTTGAATTAAAATCAGGTGATCCCTGGAAGGAAGAAATGATATTTGAAAGTAGCGGAACGACCGGACAAACTCCCTCCCAACATTTTATTCGAGATCTTTCTTTGTATGAAAAAAACTGTCTGAAAGGATTTTATCATTTTTTCCCAAAACAAAATTATCGAATTCTGGCTTTACTTCCCTCCTACCTGGAAAGAGGAAATTCATCCCTGGTCTATATGGTGCAAACCTGGATCAATAACTTTGGCCTGCCGGGAAGTGGTTTTTTTCTGGATAATGTTGATGAACTTTACACCTCTCTGAAAAAGGGTGCAGCAAAGGGCGAACCAATGATTTTAATTGGCGTTTCTTTCGCATTACTCGATTTGGCTGAGAATGAGACGATTAAACTCCCACCAGAAACCATTGTGATTGAAACCGGAGGAATGAAAGGACGACGTAGGGAATTAATTCGGAAAGAACTTCATCAAATCTTGAAAACAGGCCTTGGAGTAAATCAAATAAGCTCTGAATATGGAATGACAGAACTACTCAGTCAGGCTTATACAGTTGATTCGGGAAGATTCAAACCATCGCCGACTATGCAGGTATTTGTGTCTGATATTCATCTTGACCGATTAATTGAAAAACCCGGAGTCACGGGCAGATTGCATGTGATTGATCTGGCCAATATTCATAGTTGTGCTTTTATTGCGACTGATGATATTGGGCGAATGCATGAAGATGGTAGTTTCGAGGTGCTGGGTAGACTGGATCACGCGGAAATGCGGGGATGTAATTTGATGTATGAGTAAATAATGGCTTTAT
>JAGQVA010001406.1 GCA_020438265.1 Bacteroidota bacterium | reverse complement strand
CAATTCAAATCCCTGGTCCTTTGGGCTCATCTCACAACAAACCGTATCCTGCATAAAGCCTTTGTTTCCAATCTTCCTGTAGATATTATACCCCAGAACCTTATCCTGGCAAAAAGTAGGTAACCATTGAAGATTTACTGCTCTGGAACCTTTTGTAACAGTCAATTCCGTTGGAGCCGGAGGAATCACCCGTATCACTACAGCCTTATTGGCAGACAAGGTGGTACTAAATGTATTGGGCAGAGAATAATTCTTATTATCCGTTGCATAAAAATCTACCTGATAAAACTGTTTCCGGATATTATCACATTCGGTTTGCCAGACGACCTGGCCTTTGACCGTATCGACGATTTCGGTTCCATTATTCAACGTCCGTACAGGAAGTTTCTCAAATACAAACGAATTTCCCGGAACAGGGTCAACCACAACTCCACCCACGGTAGCAGGGTTGGAAACGAAAAATGGTCCATTATTTCCGATCACACCATTATTCAATCCAAAATATAAACTGTCGCTTTCATTGGGATCATAGGAAATAAAGTCAAAAATCAGTGTCTCCCCGGCCGCGATACATGTATCATCTATCGTTTCAATCACAGGGGGATCATTATTACAGTCAATCACCCAAACTGCCATATCTCGAATCACATACCCTAGAAGCTGTCCATTTCGCCATTCTTCAATTACATAGGCAAAATTAAAAAGGCCCTGTTGTGTAGGTGCATCCCAGGTAATAATACCCGTAATCGGGTCCATCGTAAAAGAACTAACACCAAATACAGGGTCATCCGGAAAAATAAATCCGTCGGCAATCATCGGAGGCGCTGGTGGGTCATATTTATAAGATTCTCTTAAATAATAAGCCAGGGAATCTCCGTCGGCGTCAAATCCCCCGGGATTATGTGTCCAGAGTTTGCCGATACATGCATCATCCAAAGGTTCATTCAGCAGAATGGGGGTATTATTACTACCAACAATAGGGGGAGTGATAAAAAGTTTTGTTTCTACAAAAAAGGAAAGTTCTTCCGGGTTGGAGATGTTATCCACCGAACCATGGCGGGCAATATCAAAATACCGGATGATATACTCTCCCGGTCCGGGGAAGATAAAAGTCGTATCGTAAATATTCCTTTTTACCGTTCCTTTAACCACCACTCCAGCTTTGGGATTGGAAACAGCGCAGTCATTGGGGATATTTCCCAAAGGGCCGCCATTTCTGCGAGGCACGGTTAAAATCGTAGTTAGCAGAACGGGTTGAGGGCCTCCCAGAGCCCAGATTTCAAAATCTGCCGAGCACCTGTCTACGCCTGCCGGGGCAGGATCAGTATAAGTAGTCAGGGTGATCATATAACTATTGGAGTTATTGGGATTGTTTCGGGCGAGAGTTATTTGCCCTGCCAGGTTATGGGTGGCCAATAACTGACTGGTTGACAAAAACCACAGACTCAAAAAAAAGGTTAAAACCCGACCCGAGAAGGATAATAGTGAGAAAACAGAATTTCTGGAAAGATATAAC
>JAGQVA010001405.1 GCA_020438265.1 Bacteroidota bacterium | reverse complement strand
TTTTTCTTTATTTATGGGAAAATATCTGGCACCTTGTACTGCTCCTCCAAGAGGAGGCTCAATGGCAAAGGGAACTTTTATCATATCATACATCGCCGGTTTTAGCGAAGCAAGGCTGCTGTCATTTGCAGCTTTTAATTCATCTGCTACCAGTTTTGACAATTCGTATGCGCCAGTTTCCTGTAAATGCGTATTATCCACATTTCCCGAAAGATAGGAATAATGCAAATTGGGAGGAAGATTCAAAAATATCTGCTCTGTTGTAGCCTTATATCCCCAGGCTTCAAATAAGGAATCGGTCAGATTAGCCATGTCGATCAGGGCAACATTTTCCTCAGCTGCCAGTTGACGGGTTGCCACCAGATAATTTCCGTGGGTATCTTTGATATTCATGGTGTCAGTTTCCCATTCATTGCGATGAATGGAAGTCATCAAAACAGGCGTTACCCCCATAAGACGCGCTTGGTCGATATAATTCTTCAAATAAGCCTTATAAGTGGTAAAAGGATCCGTAAACCGGGTCGTATCATCCATTTTGGCATCATTATGCCCAAACTGAATGAAAAGGAAATCTCCGGGCTGTAAAATCTGCTGGACTGCCGGCCAACCTTCAGGCTCGTGATAATAGCTTTTGGAACTCCGGCCACTCCGGGCTTTGTCCACGACAATCACACTGTCTTTGTTGATATAATTCTGCAATACCTGCGCCCAACCCATTCGTGGGTAATCAGAAGCAGCGTAGGGCGAAGCGGTAGAATCACCTATGACAACCAGTTGAGGAACGGTATTGCGAGGCATAATAAATGCCCAGCTGAGAATTGCGATCGGGATCAGAAGATATAATTTTTTCATAAGGCTTATAATAGATGATTGCTAAAATCCCGATTTACCTTCACATCCAGATAGCTGTAATATTCAAATCCTATACATTTTGTGAATATTGGCTATTAGCCTTTAGCCTTTAGCCTTTAGCCTTGGGACTCATCCTCTGATGCTGAAGGCTAAAGGCCAATAGCCAATAGCCAAAAGCTGAATAAAATGCATATCGATAGACAATAACGGAATAGCCCAAAGCCTTCAGGTTGCCTAACTTGGGAATCAACCTAATCAAAGCTACTATGACGTTGAAAAACTACTCTCAAACCCTATTATTTATGTTGACGATGGCATTTTTCTCCACGATAAATGCCCAGACTATTTCGGATGATTTGGAAGCCGTTGCTGATATTATTGTGGATATCAACGGCACAGGTGATTATTTGAGTGTCAAGGATGGACTAAAAGCGGTTCCGGATTCCAGTGATCAATGGACCGTTGTTTATGTAAAAAATGGAACCTATTATGAAAAGGTGGTGCTGAATCACAAAAAAACCAAAGTTGTATTGGTGGGCGAAGATGTCGATAGCACGATTATTACCTATGATGATCACGCTGATGCTGTTCTGCCGGGGCATACTTTTAGTTCTTATACCTTCCGTGCAGATGCTCACGATTTTCAGGCTTATAATATTACATT
>JAGQVA010001404.1 GCA_020438265.1 Bacteroidota bacterium | reverse complement strand
GAATTTAATCTATGATTTTTTCTGACGCCCGTATTTTAGCCGAAATCGAAAAAGGCAATATCATCATTGAACCTTTTAAGCGCGAACGCCTGGGAAGTAATAGTTATGACGTACATCTGGGACGTTATCTGGCATTGTATAAAGACAGAGTGCTGGACGCAAGGGCACATAATCAAATTCAGGAAGTCATCATTCCAGAGGAAGGTTATGTCCTTCAGCCGAATACACTCTACTTAGGTGTAACTCAGGAATATACAGAAACCCACAACCACGTACCTTTTCTCGAAGGAAAAAGCAGCATAGGAAGGCTGGGGATACATATTCATGCTACAGCAGGAAAAGGAGACGTAGGATTTTGCAATACCTGGACCCTCGAAATTACGGTTGCCCAGGCCGTGAAAGTGTACGCCGGGATGCCTATTGGTCAGTTGATTTATTTTGAGGTAGACGGGGATGTTATTAACCCCTATAATCAAAAGGACAGCGCCAAATACACCAATCGCACCATCAAACCAGTGGAGTCCATGATGTGGAAGAATAAATTTTAGATTAGTTTGCCGGGAGAACATGATTATGGGAGAATTTTTAGGTAAATTCTCCTTCTAATTAAGGCGTTTATTGGTATGTATATCCCGCAAAAATCTTCTGCTTTTTACTCCGTGAGGCTTCTTTTCATTGGCCTGTGCGGCATATTTATCCCTTACCATTTAGAGGGATCGGTTCTCGATGATAGCCTCAACACCTGTAACGGTACCCTGGGTGAGAATATATTTGTTGATGGCGACTTTGGCAGAGGCGTGCCTAATATCGTTATCACAAATCCGGGGATTGCTCCAGGTTATACCTATACAACCAATACTCCTCCCAGCGACGGATTTTATACAATTACCAATAACACCGGACAATGGAGTGGCTTATATGGCTCCTGGATGGAATTGGGAGATAATAGTGATGATCCCTATGGTTATTTTATGGTGGTAAATGCCAGCTATGAGCCTGGTCTTTTTTATAGCCAGGAAGTACCAGATCTCTGCTCTAATACTCAGTATGAATTCAGCATAGATATTATCAACATCGTTAAGCGCAATGTAGGTGGACACCATCCTCCCAATATTGATATGCTTCTAAACGGGCAGGTGATTCTTTCTACGGGTGATATTCCCCAGAATGAGACCTGGACCACCTTCAGTGTGAGTTTTTGTACCGGGCCACTTGATACAATCATGACGCTTTCTATTAGAAATAATGCGCCGGGAGGAACGGGTAATGACCTTGGAATCGATAATATCTCCTTCCGCCCTTGTGGTCCTATTGCGACGATTTCTCCGGCAGATACTTCTTACGTTTGTCTTGATGATGATATTGATCCGGTAGTGTTAAACGCTGTGATTTCAGACTCATCTTTTTCTTCCGTGCAATGGCAATATAGTGCCGATTCCGGAGCAACGTGGCAAAATATTGGTCCAGTCAGCCCTACGCTCTCGGTCTCCAATTTTTCGAGTGGTGCCTACCTCTAC
>JAGQVA010001403.1 GCA_020438265.1 Bacteroidota bacterium | reverse complement strand
CAATCATAAACCCTTGAACATCTTTCTCATGCCCTTGAATAACCGAATCAAGCAAGTTATCTGTTTTGTTCAGTATAGAGTTACCAACGCCATGACCGAAGGGCTTAATAATATCATCAGATACTTCAAAAGAATCTCGTTCGGTATTCCCAATTTCAAAAATATGAGATTGAGAATTTTGATTCAATCTATATGAACCACGGAATTTGTCAAAGAACCATTATTTATAGGTAGACACTCAAACCTATTTCAAAAAGTTAATGCATTTTAAAATCCCAGTTATAAGTAATTGATTACTAGTAGATTTATCATGCTCTTTCTAAGCTCTTCTATTTATCTTTTCTCCAAAACCTACAATCAACTAAAAAGAATATTTGCATAATCTCGATTACAGCATCAAAAATACTCTTCAAACCTTTCCGGCACAACGTAATATGGTTGATCATATTCTGTATGTGTCCCTATAAACCGAATAAAAGCCCAGCTACTACCTCCATAATCCCCGAAAATAGTATATTTCAAAAAAATCCAGATAAACCGATATGAAATTTTTTCACATACTGATATTCGCTGTTTTAGGAGCGATCATTTTTTCCTGCGAAGAGGAAGGCCCCAAACCCAATAAAGTAGATATCTGCGTCTATGGAGGAACCTCTGCGGGGGTGATGGCTGCTTATTCTGCTGCAAAAATGGGAAAATCAGTGATGCTGATCGAGCCAGGCAAACACCTGGGAGGACTCACTTCCGGAGGACTTGGCGCAACTGATATCGGGAATAAGTATGCTATTACGGGGCTGGCTCGTGATTTCTATCGGAAAATCGGGCAACATTACGGAGAGTTTGAACAATGGACTTTTGAACCGAAAGTTGCGGAGGAAATATTTAATGATTTGATTACCCGAGCAGGTGTTCAGGTCAAATATCAGCATCAGGTTATTTGTGTGGAAAAACTGGGAACGGAAATACGGTCAATTACCCTTGAATCTTCTGACACGCTTAATCTGGGTGCGCCTGTAACGGTAAGGGCGAGTATGTATATCGATTGTAGCTATGAGGGGGATTTGATGGCGAGAGCAGGAGTGAGTTACTCCGTAGGTCGAGAGCCTAATAGCAAGTACAACGAAACTTATAATGGCGTGCAAATGCTTGATGGACATCAGTTTCCTGATGGTGTAGATCCTTATAAGATCAAAGGTGATAAAACGAGTGGTTATCTCTGGGGAATTAGTGGGGATAGCCTCGCGGCCAAAGGCACTGGAGACAGCATGGTTCAGGCTTATAACTTTCGGGTTACGCTGACGAATGACCCACTGAATATGCTCCCCATTTATGAACCTGAAGGCTTTGATCCGGATCGTTATGAGCTTCTCATTCGCACGATGGAAGTAAAACCCTGGCAGAGTATTCACGATGGTTTTATCTGGTCTTTGATGCCCAATGGGAAAACGGATATCAATAACCGGGGGCCATTCTCCACGGATATGATAGGAATGAATCATGACTACCCGGAAGCGGATTATAAAGAA
>JAGQVA010001402.1 GCA_020438265.1 Bacteroidota bacterium | reverse complement strand
CCTCCGGAGGTAAGGCCTCCCAGATGTTTGTCAGGGGAAACAATCATCACCGATTTATTCATTTTCGCAACCTGAACGGCAGCTGTGATCGCAGCTGAAGTGCCTCCATAGACAATGACATCAGCAGTATAGGAATTGGGATCTGATCCGGTTGATTTACAGGACAATACAAGTAAAATGATCAGAAATTGTACAAAAGCAGGGTAGTTTTTCATATAGCGGTGTTTGGGTTTAAGGAGTTTTATATAGATGATTTGGGGAATAAATTAATGATTATTTCTGATGAAATGGGATTCTGTTTAGACCTTAGCTATTCAGCGCAGGTTTTCGAAAACCTGCGCTGAATAGCTAAGGTCTAATTAATCTTCATTTTTAGCACATCCCGGGTTATGGCATCATTTTGGAGCCTGAATAGACTTATTGTCAAAGTTATCACTTAAAATGACCAATCATTTTTCTCTTGTCTTACAAATTTGCTTGTTAATTTTTGCAATGAGTTGTTCTTCTGAGAATTCTCAACAGAAAGAAACTGATTCTTCTCCACAAATGGAAGAGCAAGTGGCAGCCTCCAAACAACCCGCACCACTTCCTGCTTTTTATATCGATAATTTAAAACAGATATACGACAATGCACCAAACCCCTTAAGAGCAACCTTTAAAGGGGCATTTATTGGTGATTATTATCATCTTATGTTTGAAGGTGAGAATGGGCAGGAATATGACTTTGGTGATGCAAAGAATGAGTTGAGTGGTTTTAAACTGGAAAAAGATTATAATTCCGATGAAGAGGTGAATGACCTGGATGAAAATGGCAACGAAGGAAACCCCGAATTCCTTGGCAAGACCTTTCTCATTCACTGGGAATGGAAATCAAATGTATTTCTCTGCTGCGAAGGTGAATATGAGGAGAAAGAGGGTGTTATTCCGACAATTGTGAAATTGGAATTGACGGAATAAGAGGCTGAAATTTAAACACGGAGCCACTGAGAAATTGATAATAAATTAGTTCTCTCCGTGCCTCCGTGTTTTTTATTAAAATCGATCTTTGGGCAAAGCCTTAACTCTGGTTCATCTCCCTACTTCCGTTTCACAAACCAATCCAGCTTATAAAAGAAGATAGGCAAAAATCCCAGCTGATATTCCTCCCGGATAGGATTGCCTGAAGGATGATCGGGCGCATAAGTCAAGGTCAGAATATTCTTCACATTAAAAATATTCACCAGATCAACGGCAAATTCGTGGGTAACTTTTGGGCGATTCCAGCGATAGGCAACCTTTAAATCAGCACGAAAATATGGTCTAAATTGCAGCGTATTAACGGTTTCATCGACATAAATGACATCCAACTCACGTGCAGATCTGGCTTCATCTACAGGGCCATACCAACGACCTCCCACAGAGGTAATTTTCCCTCCTATTTGCAGCGCAGAAGTTTTGTTAAAGGTAAATTCCCTGGCAAAAAGGGCGTTTACGGCATAACGGCCATTAAAGGTTGTATTTCGTTCTACCCCATCGCTGCCTTTGTATTTTG
>JAGQVA010001401.1 GCA_020438265.1 Bacteroidota bacterium | reverse complement strand
TCTCTGGAATTGGAAAAACGCTTTTTAGGAGAATGATTTCTCAGTTTCCTTCGTCCAAGTTCGAAGGCTACCTGAATTGTAATGGCCTTGGCTTTACCTATTCCCTTAATTTTTACCAGTTCATTTACCTGTGTTCGGGCCAGCTGCTCCAATCCATTGGTAGTTTGAAGGATATCTCGGGCCAGATCTATCGCAGAACGGTCTTTCGTTCCGGTAGCCAGTAAAATTGCCAGAAGTTCAGTATCGGTAAGTGCTTCAATTCCCCTTTGAAGCAATTTTTCACGCGGGCGGTCTTCTACTGCCCAGTTTTTAATCGGAATCTGGTTATATGCTTTCATGTTGTACTTTTCTCAAAGAAAATATTTGTGGTGAGATTTTCTTTGGAAAAGTTGGGGAAAAGGTAAATAAAAAACCTGCCAAATAGCAGGTTATTATAAACTCATTCACTGGCTAAAAGCCAGCAATTATTTTTTATTATACAGGAATTAAGAAAGTGCGTTTACGAATTTGGTAAGCTTACTTTTCAGGTTTCCTGCGTTATTTTTATGAATAATATTACTCTTGGCAGCTTTGTCAATAGTGCTGATCACCTGGGGCAACATTTCCTGGGCTTCGGACTTCTCAGTGGTCAGCCTTAATTTTTTAATAGCTGTACGCATGGTAATCTTCTTGAATCGATTTCTCAACCTGCGCTTCTCACTTTGTCTGACCCGCTTCTTTGCTGAACTATTATTTGCCATATCTTTATTTTCCTATACTTTTCTAAAATTGAGTCGCAAATATAGTAATGATAATTCAAATGAGGAAAGAATGATCACAATTTTTTTTATTATTCTGCCTTTGTATTCGTTTCATGATATCTGGTCAGGGAAAAAATAACGGGTACATAGGCCCACATGGCTCGTTTTTCGCCCTTTTTGATTCCAGGTAACCAGGAAGGCATAGATCTTACAATCCTGACTGCTTCTTCGTCACATCCATACCCAAGACTTTCCATGATACCAATCTGTGCAATTTTTCCGTCCGTTTCAATCCAGAGTTTTAACATCACCTTTCCCTCAATATTATTCTCCTTTGCCTGAAAGGGGTATGACAAATTTTGTTTGATAAATTGGTTTAAAGCTCCTGTTCCCCCAATAAATGAAGGACCTCGCATTTCAATGATTACTGTTTCTTCCATAACAGAATCCATTGGCACCGGAGTTTCCTCCTGCTGTTCAGTTTTTTTAGTAACCGAATTCCCGCCACGTAAATGAACCCTGTGTCTCCGGGGTATTCCTATTGCCTGAGGCTCCTTGATGGATTCAGAGGGCGATTGGGGAGTGGCTTCAGCCCAAAGATCTGCCATTTTTTCTGTAGAATTGGCTATTTCATCAGCCGGATCAACGAGCGTATCTAAAATGTTTCGAATCGAATCGAGATTTATCGCCTCCTCTGAAACTTCATGTTTACTATATAGAAAGGTAAATGCATAATTGGTTACTGGTTCTGTCCAGGACTCTTCCGGTCCAAATATTTTCCATACCTGGCTGAC
>JAGQVA010001400.1 GCA_020438265.1 Bacteroidota bacterium | reverse complement strand
TCCCGGATACTGCGGGCATGCTTACTACCTATGGAAATGAAAATATCATTTCCAGGGAAAGAGGTTCCATCATCAGGATTGGCCCAAAATTTACGCTGTCTCAGAAAAACTCATTGGTAGGATGGTATATCAAACCTGAATTTGTGTATTCCCGAATTACTGCCAAAGGGCGGCGTTTTTTTTCTGAACCAGGTATCACCACTAATTATCAGGATTTTACCTGGACTTTTGAAGGAACATCTCTCGGAGCCATGGCAAGAATAGGCATCCAGGGAGTCCGGAAGAACAAATATCTCTTTGATATCAATATTGGGTTTGGTTTTACCAAAGAATCAGATGTCCTTTCCGCAGACGGGGTGTATGTACAGCAGCAACTGCCCAGTCGGTATCGTTCCAATGGTCAGCCATTTTTCAGATATAGTCATTTTGTGTTTAGTGAAAGGGCTTATGCAATAGGGATTGCGGCGGGGATTCTGCTCTGATAAATATTAGTTTGTCAGTTGATAGAGATCATTTTATAATAGCCTGATTATCATTTATTTATTCTCCTGCTAATGAATAAATGATATGAAAAAGAAACTTCTATATGCTTCTCCTGTACTCCTGATTTTATGGATTTTACTTACAGGATGGAACATCACCCGCGCCCAGGATTTGATTTATTATTATTCTGGTGAAATTGCTCAGGTTAATTTAATCGAAATTACCGATGAACACATCATTTTTGCACCTTATGGCCAACCCGAATATGATGTGGTGAAGATTGATAAAACCCAGGTTAAACGCGTTGTACAAAACCAGAATGGGAAAAAGGTTGAAATCAATTTCACCCGAAAAGGATATGTCTCCTACCGCTATGCATCTTTACGATGGGCTCCTATGTCTAAAAAAACAGATTCCGCCTCTAACCCTTTATCAACAGAAAGGAAAGATTCTGTTCTCGAAAACCAGGAAGTCGCAGAAAATATTATTACTGAGCCTCCTGAAAAAGTAGAGGTAAAGAAAGAGCCATTACCCCAAAAGGAAGAGGTCGTGGTAGAAACGCAGGTTATTCCTGAAGTTTCTGCAAAAGAACCTGAAGAAAAGGTTGTAAAAAGTGAGTTTGAAGAGAAACCTGAAGACGCTTTGCCCTCAAAGCCTGTTATTTTGGAAATTCCTTACAAAAGTGCTTTGAAATTAAGCCTTACTTCATTCCTGACCAATCACCTTGAGGTGAGCTATGAATGGCGTTTGCGTGATCATATCGGATTGGAAGCTACTGGCGGACTCATTGGTTTGAGTTTACCCGGAGACTGGGCTTATGAACGCATAAGTACACGGTCTGAATACCTTGCCGGGAAGCCTTTTTCCATAAAAATAGACGAAACAAGAAAGCAGGATAATGGCTATTTCCTTAGAGTAGGGCCCAAGTTTACATTTACGCAAAAAAACTCACTGGTAGGACTTTATGTCAAACCGGAGTTTGTCTTTAATACTTATCAGGCCAGGGGAGATGTTATTCTGGATGTATCGGGATATGGTGAAAGCACTCACTATAAATATA
>JAGQVA010001399.1 GCA_020438265.1 Bacteroidota bacterium | reverse complement strand
TAAAGAAGGTAATATTAACCCTGTGTTGGTTGGACCCGCCAGCCGAACCAAATGTTTCCAGGGCTTTGGTGAATGATCTGGACGTAAAACTGATTTCTCCGGATTCAAGCCAGGTCTGGCTTCCCTGGACACTGAATATTTTCCCTGATCCAGATTCATTGCTTCTTCCTGCAAAAAGAGGGCGTGATACGATCAATCCTCAGGAACAGATTTCTATTACAAATCCTCAGGAAGGAAATTATTCGATTGAGATAAGAGGCCAATCTGTTCATACGGCAGGACAAAAGTTTGCTTTGGTTTATGATTGGGAATTAAAGGACGAGTTTTTATGGACGAATCCTTTTGAAAAGGGGAATATGACCAGTAACAGGACGAATATCATCCGTTGGAAAACGAGTTTTGAAAATGTAGAAGGACGAATTGAATATCGTTTGTTGAACCAGGGAAGTGGATGGAATTTATTAGCAGACAAGATTTCGGTAGAATCTGAATACCATTCCTGGCGAGTTCCTGATGTTTTTACACCTGCACAACTTCGGATGATCATCAATAATGATACATTGAATTCGGATACCTTCGTTATTTCCCGTCCATTGGAAATGAGCCTTCAACTGGATTGTGAAGATTCAATTTTGGTGAGTTGGGAAAGGAAAGAAGAAATATCCTCTTATCGCCTTTGGACCTTTGCAGATAATCAGCTAACGGAACTTATCCAGACCTCGGATAGTTTTGCGGTTTTGCCAGCTTTTTCTAGTCAGGAGCGATGGATGGGAGTACAGCCCATATTGAATCATGGTTATGAAGGGTTAAGAGGCCCTTTACTCAATCTTGACTTTCTGAACGGTGGTTGCTACCTGAAAAGTTTTTTCGCCAGAGAGGCTGATAATGGTATTGAAACAACCCTGAAACTGGGGGCCTGGTATGGAGTCGAAGAAATCAGAATAGAAAAACAAAAAGAAGGAAGGTTTGAAAGCCTGGTGGCATTTCCTTTCCCCAGCCAGACACAATTTGATTATTTAGATTTGAACCCGAATCAGGGAGCCAATACCTACCGCGCAGTTGTAAAACTTAACAACGGAACTACCTTGTATAGCGATGAGCAAACAGTCATTTATGTTGCGCCCACGACCTCACTCCTTTATCCCAATCCTTCTTATGATGGAGATGATGTCTTTATTCAAACCAAAAATCTCGAAGGAAGTCAATTCTATTTATATGATAATATGGGGCGCCTGGTTGTGATATTATCCATTGATGTGGAAACAGAAATTTTGTTTACCGATTTCCTGACCAGAGGAATTTATCATTATCATATCATACAGGAAGGAGAGAGAAAGGCAGTTGGGAAGTTGTTGATTCATTGATAAAAGAGATCAGAATAAAAGCAAGAAAACAGTTAAGTTTTTGGATCATAATAAAAGCTTTTAGAGCTATGATAGTGAATGAAATATTATAGCTAAAGACCTTCCAGGTAGCCTGTCCAATTGGATAATAAAAAAGTTCCATGCATTTTAGAGTCGCCAAACTCAAAAAAAAATGCGTGGAA
>JAGQVA010000013.1 GCA_020438265.1 Bacteroidota bacterium | reverse complement strand
GCTTCATTAGCCTACTTTTTCCCTCTGATTTGCATTATGCGCTATCCTGTCTTTTTCTCCTCCGATAAGAACTAGACCGCGACCCAGAACCGCCAAACAAAATCCCTGCGCCAAGCACAAACCCAAAATTATACCAGCCGCCATTATTAAAAGCCTGATACATTTCAATTTTATCGGTAAAAAGGGAAATAATGAAGGTGATCGGAGCAATAATGCCATGCCAGAGGCCCAGCCAGAATCCGGCGGGCTCGCCACTGGCGCAGTTTGTTACATCTACTGGCTCAGCAGTACAACCTGTCAGTAGCAACACGAGAATCATAATCCAAAACAGATTTTTCGGTTTCATGATGGGTTAATTTATTGACGCTTATTATACTGATTAAAAGACAAAAGATGAATGATAAAAATCAGAAAAGGGAATATTTTTGATTGGTAATTTTCATATTTACTTTGAACCATTGAGCTGAGTAAATATCAAGATATCTACTAATTGCTCCAAGGGGTTTCCTGCTATTTACATTTTAACCCAATTAATCCCCAGGCTGGTTCCCCGTGATAAACAGACCGAATTATCTTAAAACAAAGTGTTGATAAACGAGTTTTTACTCCCATAAATTCAATATCTGTGTTTCCCCAATTCAATATCCATAGCATACCCCTATTAATTCTGGTATTACAGGGGTTAATTTTTGCCGTATTACTTCTTCATCGTTTTTTTCAGAAAAGACAGATAGCCGATCTCCTTATAGCATCTCTGCTGATCCTGATGGCATACCATCGCACTACTTACACCATAGGGTTTATGGGCTGGTATGATACCTTTCAAAACACCAAAATCAATTACTTCCTGCTTTCTATGGATCTGGCGATGGGACCATTGGTTTATCTTTATATCCGGAGTGCTGTAAAACCAAAGGTTCATTTTGCGAAAAAGGACTGGTTACATTTTTTACCGGTATTCATTTTTATCCTTTATCGCCTGGTGATTCTGATTCATGATTCCGGCCAACCCGATTGGGACAGTGGATATGAAGGAGAATGGCACCGGGACATTCATCTGCCTTATGTAGTTCCTTTCCACAGGTTACTGGAATATACCTCGATTTTGCTGTATATGGCCTTTAGCGTGCAGTTATTTGTACAGTATCAGAGAAAGATCCGTCAATATTTTTCCAATACCTATAAGCTGGAATTAAACTGGCTGCAAGCATTTCTTGCTTTATATATTTTCCTTTTTGTGTATGGAACTTTGACTGATATGATTGACGGATTTGTTACAGAATTACACTATGCACATGTTTGGTGGGTCCACTTTTTCGATGCGATTGCGATGGTATTTGTAGGGATGAAGGCATGGTTTACGGATTTGGCTCGATTACATCAATTGACCTTTGACATCCCAGCCAGCGAAGAGGAAAGATCTGCTTCCAGTTTGAAAGATTACAGCAAAGAAAAAGAAATGCTGATCCGAATCATGAAAGAAGAAAAACCCTATTTGAAAAGTGATTATAATCTAAAAGAACTGGCTATAGCTGCCGGAAAAAGCATAAACGAAGTCTCTGAAGTTATAAATACCGGCTTTGGGTGCAATTTTAATGAATTTATCAATCGTTATCGCGTTGAAGAGATGCAAAAGCGGCTCACAGATCCTCAATACGACCATATTTCTATTTTAGCAATTGCCTTTGATAGTGGATTTAACAGCAAAGCGACCTTTAATCGTATTTTTAAGCAGTTCACAGGAACTTCGCCTTCCCAGTTTAAGAAATCGCAGCAGCGGTCTCAAGAGCGCATATAAATTAAGAGGGCTCACTACTTTTAAGACGACTCAAATCATAATATGGGCCGTCTTTCCCTTTTTTGAGGCGATGATTTGAGGCACGTTTTTCACCTTTGTTTCATCACAAATCATAAACTCAAATTGAAAAATGAAAAAAGTACTATTATCAATTATTATTCTCTATCCTTTATTCATTCAGGCGCAAATAAAGGGAAATAAACAAATGATTAGCCGCAACTTTCCTTTTGATGGAATTACTGCTTTGGAGATGAATCTCTACGCTGATGTAGAAATTAATGCATCTGAATCACCATATATGAAAATCACTACTGATGAAAATCTTATGGATTTCATCGAGACAACTCCAAAGGGCAATAGATTAATCCTTGCCCAAAAAGAATGGATTCATCCAAGTCAAAGAATCAAAATTGTCATTGGTGGCTTCCGGCTGGAAAGGCTTCAGGTTTCTGTTCACGAAACGGTAAAAGTAAACAATCTAGGCCGTCAGTCCTTTCAGGCTATGGCAATCCTCGGAGAAATTATATTAAATGGAAGGGTAGAAAGCCTTTCTGCCAGCGGAGAAATTGGAGCAATTGATGCAACCAGACTAAAGGCAAAAGAAGTCAATGTGAATCTTTGGGATCGCGGGAAAATCGCTCTCGGATCGCCGGAAATCATCACAGGAAAAGTAGAGAATAACGGCGAATTGACCTATGAGGGGAAACCATCAAAAGTCGACGTAAATACCAGCAAATCGGGAAAAGTGGTTAGCCAAAATGAAACAATAGCTGATAAGAATCCGGAAGCGAGGTTTATTGAATTTAAGCTCAAAAACAATTCTCTCAACCGCATCAACTGTTATGTTATTGGACCCAAACCCGATGGCAGCACATTCAGTTATGGATTTCCAATGAATCCGGGGCAGGTAAGAGATAAAAACTGGTCGGTAGGATCACAAGTATATCGGGTTACGGGCCTGGGAACCCGCAAATTATTGGCAGAGATAGGAGTGGGAGATGAAGGTCAGGTGGTAAGATTATATAGGGAGGAATAAGATTCTGCTAAATTCAAAAGAGCTTACTCAAAAAAGTTTTTTGAGTAAGCTCTTTTGGATCACCCTATTTCAATCGATCCACCCAGGGCCATCCATCAGAAGTCCAGTTTATTTTGCGTATTTTCAATTTTGACCTCCCTTCATCACTGGCATCATAGGCATGAAAAAACAGATAATCTTCATTATCAAAAGTGTAAACACTACAATGCCCGGCTCCATACCAGTTTTCATTTCCCTGAATGACGAGGCTTCCTCCTCCATGAAATAGATTTTTCCCGTCTTTGTCAAAATAAGGCCCTTCCACATCTCTGGATTTACCTACTACAACTTTATAGGTACTGTTTTCTCCCCGACAACAAAGATCCCAGGACAGAAAAAGATAATACCAGCCTTCTCTTTTGAAAATAAACGGAGCTTCTAAAGCGGCATCGCCAGCATCCTTGTCGGCAATATCAAAGCTTCTTTCACGGCGGGCAAGGGTGTGCCATTCTTGCGGTTGTGCAACTTTGGTAAAGGAATCATCCAGTTTGAATAGTTTTAACCCGTTCCAGAAAGAACCAAATGTCATCCACGCATCACCCTTATCATCAAAAACAATATTCGGATCAATGGCATTCCATAAATCGCGGTTAGGAACTGATTGAATGACAATTCCATGATCCACCCATTTGTAATTTTTATCAGATGAATCCAAGGTTGTATTGGTTGCAACTCCAATTGCAGAGGTATTTTTCCCAAATGCCGAGATGGAATAATACAAATAGTATGTCCCATCCTTAAAAAAAATATCCGGCGCCCAGATATGGTTTCTGAAATCAGGCACTACCTCATCCGTCCAGGCAGGTTTTTCTGGAAATACCGGATCAGCTTTTTCCCAATTGTCAAGATCTTTAGAGGTAAAATGGGCAATTCCTCTTCCCGTGCAGAATAAGTGATAGGTATCTCCCTCGCGAATCACTACCGGGTCGTGGACACGAATGTCGGAGGTTTGAGCGGTGAGTAGGGTAGGGAGGAGTAAAGATAGAACCATCCCGAAAATGAAGGCAAATTGAATTCGCGAAAGGCTTTTTGTCACACTTCTTTTAGACCATGTATGGCTTATATTTTTCATTCTGGTTAGTTTTATGGTTTTAAGAGAGAGCAAATATTGAAACATAGGACAGCAAATGCCCCTAATTATTCTCTGCCGAAGGCATTTAATAAGGATTGTCACCCTGAGCGTAGTCGAAGGGTCTGAGTACTTGGAAGTGCTTTTCAATCGTACGCAAGTCTATAGGCCCTTCGACTACGCTCAGGGTGACATCACATCGCTTATTGAACTACTCATTCCAATACTTGACCTCTCAAACATAAATTACATTCCTTCCAAAACAACCACCGAAAAAGGAGGAATGCTCAGCGAAAGTTTTCCATCTTTCAGTTTCGCATCTTTAAAACTGGTTGTTTTTACCTTTTCAGGGCTTTCAAAAGTGTTGTGATCTCCAAGGTTTTCGGAGGACAGAATCTCTCCTGAAACCTTCTTCAGGTTGAGATCTGCCACATTTACCTCAATATTTTGCGTTTTATGAGCATCGATATTAACCAATGAAAAATGCACTTTTCCGTCCGCTGCTTTGGAAGCCGAAACAGAAACTGCGGGAATAGCCTTGTCATTGAGAATATATTGCGGAGAGACAAAAGAAACCGGGATCAGTTTTGCATCATGATGAACGCTATACATTCTCATGACATGATAGGTGGGAGTTAAAAGCATTTTTTCTTCATCAGTCAAAATAACAGCTTGTAACACGTTGATAGCCTGAGCAAGGTTAGCCATAGTAACCCGATCAGCATGATTATTGAAAATATTTAAAGTTGCTCCAGCAATCATTGCGTCTCTCATGGTATTTTGTTGATAGAGGAATCCGGGATTGGTTCCGGGCTCAGTATCGTACCAGCCTCCCCACTCATCCACAAACAGTTCCACTCTTTTTTGTTTGTCGTATTTGTCCATGATCGCAACATGCTTTTGAATCAATTCTTCCATCATCAGTGCACGCTCCATGATGGTGAAATACTGGTCTTCGGAAAAACCGGTAGCAGGACCTTTATTCCCCCAATCAATCACTGAATAATGGTGAAGCGCAATTGCCTCTAACATGTGATGGGGAATATTTTTCATCAAAACCTCAGTCCAGTTGTAATCGCTGCTACTGGCTCCGGAAGCAATTCTGTACAACTTGTCATTATTATTCCAGTCAGTGGTAAAAGTAGCATACCTGCGATATACATTGGAGTAATACTCTGGTGTCATGTGGCCCCCACAACCCCAGGCTTCATTTCCAATTCCCCAAAATTTCACTCTCCAGGGTTCTTTTCTTCCATTTTCTTCTCTGAGATCAGGCATAGGACTGGTACCAGCAGGATGATTGGTGTATTTAATCCAGTCAGCGAGTTCCTGAGGAGTACCGCTTCCCACGTTCGCAGAAAGATAGGGCTCAGTACCCAGCAATTCGCACATATTGAGAAACTCATGCGTACCAAAGCTATTATCTTCCTTCACATTTCCCCACCAAACATTGAGAATCGATGGGCGGTCTTCTTTAGGACCAATTCCATCTTTCCAGTGATAGGTATCGGCAAAACATCCACCGGGCCAGCGAAGGTTAGGAATTTTTAAGGCTTTCAGTGCATCAACCACATCGTTTCTCACTCCCATTGTATTGGGAATTTCGCTACCTTCTCCAACATAAAATCCTCCATAAATACACCTTCCCAGGTGCTCGGCAAAATGCCCATAAATATGACGACTGATGGTAGGAGCATTTTGGTCAGCTTTGACGGAAATCAAAGTTTTATCTTGTGAATAGCCAGCACTGAGGCCCAGAAAAATGATCAGGAAAAGAAAACGGGTGGATAATAGTTTCATTAATCTAAATTTAAGTAGTAGTACAGCAAATGAAATATTAAGTGTTTTGTGGACACTTTCAAAAATAATTGAAGAATTACTCAAAACCAAAGGATTTATAAATTTTCAATTAGGGGTAGCGGGGGCATTTGCGCAGAAAGTTACGGTTATGAATGAAAAATTCTCTCAAACCCACCTCAAAACCGTAACTTTTGGATCAAATCTCCCCTCGGAAATCATCAATAAAATAGGATCCATTGGGAATCACATGCTTGTATGGAAGTAAAGAAATATGAGATAGCGTCTCATCTTCAATGATCTCCCCTCTATCTCTTAAATCCTTGACCAAATTATTAATGTGTAAGGTATTCCAGTAAAGCACAGCGTTGGATACTAAGCTGAGGCAACTGGCTTTATTCATAATCTCAGCATAATCCCCTGTGGTAAATTGCCCCTGGTCGGCAAAGAAAATTCTGCGGGGAAGATTATGGCGATACTCCCCTTTATTGAGCTGAAGTTGAACGGTTCTTCTTAAATCCGCGTCAGTCAAATAGCGAAGAATATACTGAGTTTTGATGATTCTCCCCAGATTGATAAACGCTTTGGTTAATCGGTCAGAAGGGGAGCTATTCATTAGCCTTTGGACAACTACATGAGCGGGAGCGGTTCGTTTTTTCAGCGATGAGGCAACTCTTACCATCATATCCCACTGCTCTTCTATGATTTCCAGATCAGCCGTTTTGGTTAAAATAGGATCAAATATGCCTGTATCCATATCCTTATCGACTTTATAAAGCTGCTGATCTTTCAAATCCTTAATTCTGGGCATAAAGTAGTAGCCCAATAAATGACACAGGGCAAAAATGATTTCAGTAAATCCATGCGTGTCAGTTGTATGAGCTTTGATTTGTAAAATGGTGTTATTTTCCAGCAGACCATCTAATACATATAAGGCTTCTCTTGGCCCACAGGAAATGGCTTTGGTATTGAAGACCGCATATTGATCAGAAACATGGGTGTAAATACCAATTGCTTTTTCGTAATATCCATAATATCTGGGGTAGTAAGATGCAAGTAAGCTGCTGGCTCTGATCCCAAATCTCTGCGCATCAGAAGAAGAAATTTCCCCCTTTCCATACACACTGCTTAATGGCAATTGATGGTGGAGATTTACAATCTGGGCGTTAGCAGCTTTAAGCGTTTCTTCTCGAATAAAATAATGTAGAACATGCCTGAGCTGATCCACACTGGTATTTTTCATACTGGCACTCATGGAAACGACTCCCAAATTCGTAGCCTGGGAAACAATGGCAGCAATGAGGGTTTTGTAAAACTGTTTGGGTTTGCTGGAATGCCCTGCCAGTGGCTTAAAATGCTCAGAGAAATGGGTCATCTGATCCACCTCCATTAAGAGTTCTTCAATCCGAACAAAAGGCATACTTTGGTCTATCACCTTTTGTAGTCGTTTTACATCGGGGTCTTTGGCCAGTTTATCATCTCGTTTGAGTTTGAGCTTCCCTTGATTGATCGTGGCAAAATCATCTGTTTCAAAATGATCGATTGCTTCTTTGAGATTTTGGCTAAACTGCTCTTTAAGTACTGTTTTTACCTCGTCTTTCTGGGGTTGCTCTAACTCCTGGTATGCCTCAGATTTTGTTTCCTTCCAATTGGTTTGAGATAGAATCAGATCCCAAAAGGAGACATGCTGCTTACTTTGAGGAAGATATAAATTACCTGCTCTGAGTTCATTCTTAATAGAAATGGCTAGGCCGGTTTCCCAGGTGTTTCGATTGATTTGGCCATCGGTATTGTATAATAGATGGCTCAGGTCATAAGGGACAAAATCCAGAGGCAACTCTTTGGGTAAATGTTTTTGTTTTCCACTATCTAATTCTTTGACAATATCAATAGCTTTCAAAATATCCTCACTCCCAGGAGCGGCTTCAAAAGGAAGGTGTAGAAAATCAGGAAAATATTTGCGTAAGGATGGATAGCGGGTGAGAATAAAATGCCCATATCCTCGATGAGTAAAGTGGGTAAAAGCTGAGACGGTATCATAAGAGTTACGTAGTAAAGCAGGGTCTAGCTCTTTCCAGAATAACTCCCTATTAGTCTCAATATCTTCTGAGTAATGCAATAGAGACTTAACGGAAGAAAGCAAATGATTCATCGCCTTTTTCTGTTTTCCCCTCCGCTTCCGATATTGCCTCTCATAGACGTTTTTCGCTTTTCTGACCATATCGAGGATAAACTGATCGTGTAATTGTACCAGGTAATCCAGCACCTCCTTTCGGGATTCAAGCAAAAAACAAGTCATCAGTGCATAGCGTTTGTAATGGTCAAAACGCTTGATGTCTTTGGCACTATACTTTTTGGTAAGCTCGTAAAGATATTGTTGAAAAGCAGGTTCGACTAATTGTTGCTCCAATTTGTCAACCCCCATATCCATGAGCCGCTGATATTTATTCAAATAGTTTTTGAGAGAACTGATCGAAGCCGATGGAGGGTATTCTTTTAGTCTATAAAAGAAGGTACGTTGTTCTCCTTCAGGTAATTTAAGAATGGCTTCTATCTGCTTAAGGATTTCTCCTGGCAGTTTTTGATAAACGGTTTCAAACACTCCCAGATGGACTTCAGAACATATCCGAGCAATCAGTTTATCCAATAAAGAAGGGCCAGGAAGTAAGATTTGATGATCTAATAAATAGGCTTGAGACTGGAGAAATAATTGATCGGGAAGGATTCCCAGGCGTGCTTTTTCAGTGAGCCAGTCCCCTAATCGTTTTTCGGATGATTCATCAAACTTGTTGAAGCCAAGATAGGTCAGTACATTATTTCGATAGATGGAGAGTGTTGCTTTACGACTGGAAATATCCACAGATAAATTGGCTGGTAATCCCAATTGAGCGTTTAGGTAATTGATTACCCGAACAGACAAATCATTGATTCGCTGGAAAAAACGGCCATATAATCTGACACAACATATTTGAATGGCTATATATAACCGGGCATTTTTTCTATATCTTGTGATCTCCTTCAAATCCGATTCAGAGAGCGTCCAATCTCTGGCCATTTCTTCATCAGAAAAGTGTTCAGAAAAAGAAAGAGATTTATATTGTTTGTATCGGGAGGGAGAATAGGCTTGCTGATTCATTGAGTAAAGTTTGAAGGAGTGTGAAAAAAACGGTGGTATTCTTTACCTGGAAACGGGGTAAATAAACCCGACAAAAAACGTATCTTGACCTGACAAAAAACACGTAAATGAATCAAAGTAAATAAACCCTTGCTGGAATACCAGTTTTTTAACTAATCTTCCCTTATGCGAATTGGATATGCACGAGTTTCTACTTACGATCAGAATTTAGATTTACAAAAAGATGCCTTAACCCAGGCTGGCTGTGAGCGAATTATTGAAGAAACAGCTTCTGGAAAAAATGTAGAAAGACCTGGTTTGAACAGTATCAAAGAAATTTTGAGAGCTGGAGATGTTTTGATTGTTTGGCGGCTTGATAGATTGGGTAGATCCCTGAAGGATTTAATTGAGTGGATGAATTATCTGGATTCCAAAGAGGTAGCTTTCAAAAGTTTAGAAGAATCTATTGATACAAGCACTTCTACCGGAAAATTGATCTTTCATATTTTTGGTGCATTAGCAGAGTTTGAACGGAATCTTATCAAGGAACGAACTCAAGCCGGATTAATGGCAGCACGTGCCAGAGGCAGATTAGGAGGAAGGCCGAAATCACTGGATAAAGACAAACGCAAAACTGTTGCCCAGCTTTATCAGGACGGAAAACTATCTGTGATGGAGATTTGTGAAATGTTCCAGATTTCCAAGCCCACTCTTTATAAATATGTAAAGCAGGTCAAGGAAATGGAAAATAAGTCATGAAAGATTTAACATGATTTCCACTTTGTATTTTTTATACAAAGAACTAATTTCCCTTTACCAAACTGTACAACCTAAAATACTATTTTTATTTCCAGCTTATTCTATTCATAAAACAAGATAAAATCTCGATATTAATATTGTTTTAGAGATGTACAACGCTCATGAGACCTGAAAGATTAACCCTGTCTTTCATCAGGTATCCATCATTTTATTATGAATTAACATAAACAAACCCTTCACAACACAATTTATTAATGAAAACAACTCAGAAATGGCTGATTAGCCTACTACTACTTTCTTGTCTAACCTACACTACTGGATATAGTCAACTTTTGTCTGTCCCTCCTAGTATTGATACCATGGAGTACATTTTCAGCCTGATGAATGAGCCAGATAGTTCCTTTTGGCACATTTCCGATCTAGCGAGCCATTATTTTTCTACTACATCTGATTCCATTCCAGAAGGTTTAGCAAAACGTTATGGCAGATGGTATTACTTCTGGCGTCCAAGGGTTGATACAACTGGCAATCGCAGAACTCCCAATCAAAAAATGCTGGAAATTGCTGCCGATATGGGAGGAACTCTTGATAGTTATACTATTGGAACCAACTCTGTATGTAGCGAGAATGGTGCCTGGAAGTTATTAGGGCCAATAATTACCACCACCCAAGTATCAGGTGTTGTCAGGTCAATATATGCTCCTCCTGGTCAATTAGGCCCAACCCCTGCTGTCATTTACGCTGGTTCAAATACAGGTGGATTATGGAAAACCGAGGATGGAGGGATAACCTGGGATTGTAAGACCGATGTTTTAAGAGTTCCTGGTTTGGGGGTTAGTAAAATTGCTGCCTTGCCTCATGCTACTAACCACGATTTCGATACCATTTATATTGCCACTGGCCACACTGGTGCTTTTATGACTGAATATGGAGTTGGTATGTTTAAGTCCGTAGATGGAGGTACAAGTTGGGATACAACAGGCTTGGGTTTTGCACCATCAAGAAATTCAGTAACTTTTGATTTAATTATTGATCCAGAAAATTCAAATAATATCTATGCAATCACTGAGAAAAAGTTTCACCGATCTAATGATGGCGGAGAGACCTTTACTAATCTGATTTTAAAGGATATTAATGGCGATCCTATCCCTATTACCTGGGGAGAGACATTGTTCGATCTCGAAATCTTAAAAGGTGATGGAATTGTTCCTGGTGGGGATGACATTCTATTTATCGCTACAGCCACAGGTCACAAGGTCCCCAAAGTAGCCAGCCTGTATAGAAGTTATGATTACGGTGATAGTTGGACTGATATTACACCTGGCAATGCGAATAATACTATCAGCTTTTGGGACAATGACTCTGCGGATGCCTTTATGTTTGCTACTGTACCAGATTTGGAACCCAATTCTATTTACGTTACCTATCGTGAATATAGCGACAGTACTCCCCGTAATAGAGCTTTGATCAGATCGATAGATTTTGGCGATAACTGGACAGATGTCACTCCAGATATTGTTCTTCCGACTAATGCCGGGAATTGTGATGATGGTCCTTGGGTTGGGGCAGTAAGACCAGCATTTGAGATTAATCAAGTTGACTCGAATCTGGTAATGTATTTTGCGACTAACTGTCTTGCAAAAACGGATTCAGCAGCAGCAGCCAATAATAATATCGACTTTGTAACAGAATATGGTGGAGCAGGTCCTGGCAATCCAAGTCCTACTCATGCGGATATTAGAGCCATACAAGTCTATCAATCAACTTCTGGCGGTACCAATGATGTCATTCTGATTGGAACTGATGGTGGAGTAAGTATCTCTTCTAATGGTGGCAATACCTGGGCAAATATAAATGGAACAGAGTTGGTCTTAACGCAGTTTTTTGACATTGCCAATCCCTCACAACGAGAAGAAGGGTTTGCTGGTGGGGGCGCACAGGATAATGGCACTCTTTTGAGGATTAATAATACTTGGGGACATCGTGATGGAGGAGATGGTGGTCAGGTTATTGTAGATTGGAAAGAGTCAGAATCCATCATTTTTGGAAAGAGTAATGCAAACGCAACAAAATCTACAAATGGAGGAATAAGTTTTGGGAATATTTGGGTTACACTTGGCAAAAATGGCGTGCATCCCTTTCCGATCAGGCAGCACCCTCACCAACCTAAGACCATTTATGTTGGTAGATGGGATTTGTTTTTTACCATAGATCATACCGGAGATAGTCTTTTACAGCCAAAGACTAAATTTTCATCTTCGTTTCCAGACTTTAGGGATATTTCCACTTTTGAGATTGCTCCTAGCGACCCGGATATTATTTATCTGACCACAGACAAAAGCACAGGATATATCTGGAAATCATTTAATGGAGGACTTAGCTGGGCTCAAATCACCCCTCAGGGCATTTCAAAAGACAATTTCAAGCACCACGTGGTAGAAGCCATTGCTATTGACCCAGAAAACTCTCAAAGGGTTTGGATGGGACTAAGTACCTTTATCGGAAAAGTGGTTTTCTCGGAAGATGGTGGTATAACCTGGTCTTCTCTGCCAGATTTGCCCCATAAAGTCCCGGTTAATGATCTGGAATACCAGTGGGGAACTAACGACGTCCTTTATGCTGCGACTGATGTTGGAGTTTACCGTTACGATCCAGACAATGGTTGGCAATGTTTTAATGATAGTTTACCAGCCACGATCATAACCGATCTGGAAATCAACTATTGTGATGGCACTATCCATGCCGGAACATATGGCAGAGGCATCTGGCGATCACCCCTCTGGTCAATTCCACCTGATACCATCACTCAGGACACTACCTGGGATTATACAACTAATGTGGGAGGTGATCTTTACATTGAATCAGGTGTAACTTTAACCATCAAGGGTCTCGTCAACATGGGAAAGGGCAAAGGCATTTTTGTCAAACCCAATGCCCGGCTGATTGTTGATGGCGGAACCATCACCAACCAATGCGGAGGATTCTGGCGAGGAATTGAAGTGTGGGGAGACAAGACAAAGGATCAATTTCCTCTTTCCCATCCAACCGATCAGGGAAAAGTAGAAATCAAAAACGGAGCTTTGATTGCCCATGCCCGAAATGCTATTTCTATGGGCAAAGGGTTGACAAACTCAACTATTCCATCAGGTGGATTGGTAATTGCCAGTAATTCTACCTTTAAAAATAATCGTCGTGCGGTAGAGTTTCTGTCATATAAGCATCTCAATCAGAGCAAATTCACCAACTGTACTTTTACTGTAGATGATGCTTTTCAAGACAGTGTAGAAGCGTTTACTAGCCATATCACGATGTGGGATGTGAAGAATGTACAAATTACAGCCTGTACTTTTAAAAATGAGATGTCTGCCAAAGTCTGGACCTTAAACCGAGGCAATGGGATTCACTCAATTGATGCAGGATTTATCATTAAGGGAACTTGTAGTAATCAGGGGCCCAATCCTGGAACACCTTGCCCGGAGGCTAACCTTACCCGAACGGTGTTTGATGGGTTCAATCGAGGGATTCAGGCGACAGGAACGAGTACGAATAATACCATCAATGTCAAGCAGGCTCTTTTTGATGATAATGTGCTTGGGGTATGGATAGATAATATGGACAACATATCTATCACTCGATCTTTATTTGAAATTGGGGCAAACTCAACCACTATTCCAGGGAATCAACACGAAGGAATAGTTTTGCTTGAATCCACCGATTATCGAATAGAGGAAAACACCTTTGATGAATCAGCGAACCCGATTGAATTATCCTGGGGAATCCGAATCAGGAATGGCCAAACAGCCGATAATCAGGTTTACAAAAATAGTTTTGATGGAATGGATCAGGGATTGTATTCAGAAGGACTAAACCGAAATCCCAATAATGCTTTTGAGGGGTTACAATTCCTTTGTAACGATCATCAAAGTATGCAGCAGGATATTTTTGTCAACCCAATTACCAGTGAGCTAAATAGTACAGATCATGGAATGAGAACTTATCAGGGATCGACCTCTCTTTCAGCGGGTAATACCTTTACTCAGGCATCATCCGGGACTCCTTCTCGAGATTTTCGCAATGACTCTGATTGGCCAGTTACTTATTATCATACTGGCGGAGGAACACAACCCCTTTATTTTACTTCAGGTAAGCTGACACCTGTTCAGATAACAACTGCTCATACCTGCCCTTCCAATATTACCAATGGAATTAACTTTCCTTTGTCGGGAAATACGACTATTCAATTAAGCAATCAGTATATTAATGCTGAGATTGGTTATGCCAACCTTCTCTATAACTATAATCAATTAATTAATGGAGGGAATACCACTGCCATGCTGGCACAGCTTCAACTCGACTGGTCTCAGGATGCCTGGACCCTTCGAAATGAACTGATAGCCAGTTCTCCTTATCTAACAGAAGAAGTGCTCGAGGAAGCGGTGATGGAGGATGTCCTTCCGCACGCGATGCTTCTGGAAGTCTGTCTGGCTAATCCAGAAGCCACCCGCAGTGCCAGTTTTATTGATTTTCTGGAAACCCAGGCTCCCAATCCCATGCCTTCTTATATGATTGATATGATTGCTGCTAATTCAGACTCGACAACCAACCGATCAAATATGGAAAGTGCTTTGGGTAGCTTTGGGAGTGAAATGGCCTTTGCTTCCAATATGATCCTGATAGATTTAAAATTGGATACAGTAGATAAAGCTGACTCAGTCCGTTATTGGCAAAAACGAAGAGAAACAATGGAAGGACAATATGAACTGGCAGAATCATTCCTGGCTGACGAGATGTATGATTCAGCTCTGGCTGTATTAACAGCTATACCTGATAGCTTCGATCTGTCAAAAGCAGGACTTGAGAATGACTATAACGATATGGTAACTTATGTCAATTTCCGAAAAACAATCTATAACGATGACAATATACCAGACATAATGAACCTGGATAGTGTGAAGGAAGCAGACCTACTAACTTTTGCTCAAAACTCAACTGGAAGAGCTTCGGCTATGGCCTGGAATATTCTATGTTTTGGTTATGATCATTGTATCGACTATCCTCCTGCACCTATAGAAGATGGTGGAAGTGCTCGTAGAGCAAATCCGAATATCAATCCTAAAGAATTTATCCGATCTCAGTATTATAAACTAAAGGTATTCCCTAATCCTGCAGGGAAATATGCTACTTTTAGTTGGGAATTGGTTCATTTGGAGGGAAAAGCAAAGTTAAGAATAGTCGATGCTTTCGGTAGGGAAGTTTCTTCTAAAGTTATCTCTACTTTAGAAGGCCAATGGTTATGGGACACCCGTTCTGTTGGCAATGGCTTTTATATCTATGAACTGAGAATTGAAAATGGAGAGATTCTCAATCAAGGAAAAGTTGTGATACAAAAATAATGATTACCACCAGGAGGGAGAGATACTCCCTCCTTATATCCTGATGGTCATGCGAAAAGCGATCTTTTTTTTATTTAGTCTATTCCCTTTCGTTATTTGGGGGCAACCTTTTTCCCTGGATACTACCTTTCAGTCGGAACATGAGTTTTATGGTCATACTCACAAACTCTATTTGGGAAATGTGGGGGATCTTCTGGAAGAAGGTAATGGAGCTATCATAGCAGTAGGTGGGTTTTATTTTAATAATACTAGTGATATTAGGATCAATGTTGCTAAGCTTTTTCCTAATGGAAGTATAGATCCAAGCTGGGCACCTAATACTTTTTTTTCTGGAACTTCGTTTGACGATATCCAAAAGAATAAAGAGGTTTATTATATTCATTCAGGTACTTTTGGGATTATTAGAACTAGTTCTAGTGGAGATTTTTTTGATGGCTCCACTCTTCCTTTAGATACGAATCTTTCTGGGGTTACTTTTGTTCCTTATGTTTACCCTGATGGAAGGTTACTTGCCGGAATCAATGGGGCTCCTTATCCTAGTTTTGCCAATTTTCAATATCTGCTCAATTTTATGCGGATTAAGGCGGATGGATTCCAGGATACTAGTTTTCATCACAATACAGACGCTTCTGTCCGACAAGTAATGATGTATGATTCCACCAGATTATTATTGTTTGGCAATCACCTAAGTCTTTATGATTCGATACCGGTTAATAAACTTTGCCTAATTGATACTGCGGGTAATCTCGATACTACATTTTATGCTGAAAGTTTTGACTGGGCTTCTCCGACTCCCAGGTATGTCCAGCCGGATGGAAAGATTATAGTATCAGGTCGATTTACCCTTCATAATTATCCAGATACCCTTCAGGTTGCTCGTTTGAATCCCGATGGTAGTCTGGACAGTACCTTCAATAATTTTTATTCATCTATAGGAGGAAGGACGGCCATTAATACTGTTTGCCCTACCTCTGATGGTGGATTTTTAATGGGAGGAACCTTTACTAGCTATCAAGGCTATCCCAGAAACAGAATTGTCAAAACAGATAGCAATGGATTTATCGATCTTCAATATTTCAATGGAGAAGGAATTGATAGCTCGAAAAACTCAGCCAATCTGCCGGGAGGAGTAACGAAAATTGTCCCCGCCCAAAATGACAAATACTACGTTATGGGTCATTTTCTAAAATACAATGGGCAGATAGTTAAGCCATTGATTCGGATTTTAGGATTGAGTTATACGGTAGGTATTGAGAAAGAAGCAGATAAAGAAATTTTGTCTGTCTTTCCCAACCCCGCCACAGATTTCATTGTTTTTTCCTGGAATTTTGGCCATTTAAATCAAAAGGCTACACTCAGCATTTATGATCTCGCTGGCAGGAAAATCATAAGTCATTCTATCATCACTGTTCAAGGCCAGTGGATTTGGGAAACACAAGACATGAATAGTGGGGTGTATCTGTACGATCTTCATTCGGAAAATCAGGTTTTGGTGAGCCAGGGGAAGATCGTGGTAAATCTTTAAAATATGGAAGGGAATGAAACAGATCATATTTACAACTCTCTGTATGTTTATCTTCTCTACTACTTATTCCCAATATAAGCCCATGTTGGTTGAAGGAAATGCCTGGTACTGGTATGAGTATGCAATTGGGATGATTGGGGAGAATTATATGCATATTGTAAAGGGAGACTCTACTATTAATGGTATCGTATACAAAAAATTGCTAGGGACAAGTGGTGGAAATGACCCATTGTTATTACGCGAAGATACGGTTGAAAAAAAGGTCTATCATTACAATGTTTCTTCAGAAGAGTTGGTTTATGATTTCAGTCTCGTGCCAGGAGACACTTTCTATATTGGTGGGTACAGAGCTTTACTGCAAAGTATTACTGATACGATTTCTCATCAATATTATTCTTCAACCTTACAAAACCTTGTCCTTTCCATAAACTCTCCGAAGGTTTTCACCTTAATTGATCTGGATAGAGAGGGGTTTGAATATATATGGATAGAGGGGATTGGTTCGGTATGCGGACTAGGTTTTTATCCCTGTCTGGCTTTTTCATCGGCATATCTTTTATGCCATTTCGATAGCACTGGAAAAAGGAACTATCATTATTTTCTTCTTCCTAAAGAAAAAGATTCTTGTAAAGCATATTCTTCGGTCGGAATTGAGACACTTAGTAATATTAACACCATTGTATCTGTTTATCCTAATCCAGCAAATGAAAAAGTCACTTTTTCATGGGAGCTTGGTTATTCTCATTTACCTGTAAAATTAAAAATCTTTACTTTCACAGGAGAGATGGTTCAAGAAAGAGAAATAACCCGATTGGAAAGCTTCTGGGTATGGAATACTGCTCAAAAAGAATCTGGCATTTATTTTTACATTTTGGAGAATAAAGATTCGGAACTTCTCTCACAAGGAAAGTTGGTTATATGGCGGTAAAAATTAAGTCAATAATTTTCTATAACCGTAACTTTCTGCGCAAATGCCCCCGCTACCCCAATTACTGTATCAAGATAGAATTCTAACGATATAAGGTGAATATGATCTTTAGACAAAAAAAAAAGCGAGAAAAAAACCGTTTTTTTCTCGCTTTATAGCTTATATCTCTTAGGGATTTTAGTCTTGAACCTGAACTACAAATTTCTCAGACTCAAACGTAATAAACTCTTCAGTCTTTTGAGTTGGAGATTGATAGGTAGCTTTAAGGTGAACTTTAAAACTACCACTAATTGTTCCAGTATCAGCATCGTAATCAGAAACTGTGAAATAGTTTTTTTCTGTCTCTATACACGTATATCTTCCAATCCAAACATCATCTGGGAATGAGCTAGAGTAATAAGCCATAATATGTGTAATAGTTAAGGGATCTTCTTCATTAATTTTATTATCAAGACATATAGGATGAGTCCCAATTTCCTTAGGAATAAACTGGAGGTTTAATTTATGTCGTTCTCTACCTTCAAGCTTCTGAACAGATATGTTCAGATAACCACCAATAGGTGAAGTTGTCGATGTTAATGAAACATTTCTCCAATTTTTATCTGCACGTTTAATTGCAATAGTACCATCATTAGCCAAATTGTCCCATGAAGGGGGATTGTCAGTTTGTTTACAGGCAGTTAGGGCAAATAAGCCCACAAAAAGATAAATGAAAGTTTTCATAAGATCGTCTTTATTTTATGATTTGAATTTTTTTTGTAATGGTTTTATTATCAACGTTTAAAAAGAGAAAATAAATACCTGAGTTGAGATTGGTAATATTTAAAGAAAAAGCATTTAATCCCTCCGAATAAACTTGATCCGTTATACTTTTAACCGTTTGTCCTAGTAAGTTTACAACAGTGAGATTAATTCGATCCTGTTTAGGCAGAATTACTTCAATATTAAGGTTATCCTTAGCTGGAACAGGAAAAGCTCTTAAAATAGGTTCTTGAATAAATTTTAGGCTATTTTCTTTTAACTCAATCTGTTTATTACTCTCTTTTACATTTTGGGCTGTACTTGTAGCTTTCATATAGTTACAGCTTGAGGGGCTTAAAATGTATATTGGGGAAGAAGCTGTTATAGTTTGATTTAAACCTGATGTTACCTTTACCTGAACATAGTATATGGAAACAGAGTTAGGAATATAGAAGCTGGCGTTTGTCCAGGTAGTTATAATTGGTCCCCAATTAATACCATCAGAACTTGTTCTCCATTCATAAGAATACCAACCTGGACCTCCCCCGTTCACATCCACATTGAATGTTACATAATCTCCTTCACACGCGACGATTGGGCCACTTGGAGAAGCCGTTAAAAGAGGTTCATTATTAGTAAAAAAGCTGGCTACAGTACAACCCTCATCTCTGATTTGACGCGTATTATCAGCTTGATTAGTAACTCCCGTTGGTTTATCTAAATAATCGACATCAGGATTAGAATAATTTTGATAACGGGTACCACTTCCTATTCCTTCCGGAACAGCCATTATTGTTCTATATTTTTTAAACCATTTCACAAATTGATGACCGTGGTTAAAGGTACCTCCTGGATCCACAGATTCCTGATGTCTGGCTCCCATCAAGTGTCCAAATTCATGAGAGAATGTCCACATTCCTGCCTGTTCCGCTACGGAAATCTGAACTATGGCAAAGCCATTATCTTCATCAGGCCCAATTGCCGCAGAATTTCCCAATCCACTATATGAAGAATTATCCTCAACTAATAAGATAACGAGATCCGCGCCAGAGTTTGATCTTAGAGTTGCTAAGGTATTATTTTCAGTTAAATGTTCAGTATCATCAAAAATATCTTCCCCCCATGTTTTGGTACTTCCAGAAAGTGTATAGGTCGTAGGTGGAGTAAAAGACTGTGAACCGGATAAATACACGCGAGCACTATTAGCTGAAATTTGTGATCGGGTAAATGCCGTATTTGTCTGACTAATAGCATTTTGAATAACCTGATTTATGTTGCCCACCTGACTTTGCGCTCCAGGAGTAAATACAACAAGAATACCGATATCACAATTTCTTGAGGCATTTATTCTCTCTAAATTTGCCAAAGAGATAGTTTCAGTATCTTTAAATACCACAAATTCTGAATCTGTGTGATTAGTATCTCCTCCTTCATTTAAGCGGCATTCATTAAGTTGTGATTCTTTAGAAGCAGGCCTCCTTTTTATTAGGATTGGAGTTTTGCTATCAGGAAAATACTGTAGCTGATACTCCCAGGTTTCAGACCAAAAATGGCCAAACATTCCTCCCTCATCCTGATAAAAGTAGACCATCCCTCCTTCATCTTCCAATTCACCAACCCATGTTTTATTGGTTTTTGATTGTACTTCTCTATAAATAAGTCTGGCAGTTATAAACTTTTCCAGCGCCGGCAAACGAAAATCTAACTCTGATGAATTCCAGGACATCAAATCAGAATTGACTTTCACAATCTCAATAGATTCATATATATCTAATTTTCTGAGAGCGTTCAATTTCGTTCGTTCGGCCTGGTTCAAACTTGAATATTTATTAACATCCCTAATTGGTTCTATTAAGGAAACCTTGCTTTTTTGTTGAGAAAATAAATAGTTAAACAAGAGAGTCCATATCAGTGTAAATAGAATTGATCGTAATTTCATGGTTATAGTATTTAAATAGTTTGGGTTGTTATAATCTATAAAATTTATTCAAAAAATTATAAATTTATGTAAATATTTAACCTCTAACAAATGTTTAATTTTGTGAAAAATATATCGGATATTAAACTTTTACTTTATTTAATAAATTTGAAATAAAAAATTACTCTTTGAATAGAACAAAATTAAGGATATATTTACACCATGCACAATCATGATAAATACCGGATACTTCTCATTTCTCCAATTAATTTTCATAAAACTATCAGGGACTTTTAGTTAAATACTAAAAGAATATTCTTTTTCCCAAAAGCACAAATTGTTAATATTTTTTAATCAATAACATTTATACCATGAATTTTCACAAAATCAAATCAAAAATGCACAACACATTAGTACTTCTCTTTATAATGGCTTTAGCTATCGTAAGTTGTACTACACCAGAAACACCTTTTTCACCCAAACTTGATCAAAATCAAACAGTAAAGTCTACAATTCCAAAAACTCCTTTGGTTAAAAATGGGTATCTGCATCTTGATGACGAAGCTCATTTTCTGGCTCTCATAGAGTACACCCAAAGTTTATCTTTAGAAAAACTAGAGGATTATACTCAAATGTTGGGATTTTCTTCTATGAGATTAGAATATGAAAAGCTTGCAGCATTTTCAGAAGCATCCATAGAAACTGGTTATGGGATGACTTTTGACGAACTAAGAAAAATTTATGATGATGTAGCTGTTATCGAAGATGACGGGATAATTGATATAAACTGCTTCCATGATGGAATCGCTAATTTGATAAGTCGGGAAGGATTAATTCAAATTGGTGATGACCTCAATGTTTATAGTTTAAACAAGGTTATTCAAATTAAAGATGGAGATTATACTAAAGTTCCCATTGCGAAAAGGTTGAATGAAAGTCTTGAATCTGAAGGAATTTTTATTTTTAAACTGGAAAGTGTAAATAATAGTACCAGAACTTTTTGCAATTCATCACTTAATATCGGAAGCTCTTGGGGTGGATCAGGTTCGGCTACCAGTATTGCAGAAAGAGACTGGTGTTTCTTTATTGATGGTGAGGTAGGAGATCCCTGTGAATATAGGCTTAGAGTAGATCTGATTAGTCTACAAACTCATGCAAATATTGATCTTTATACCCGAATCAGAACTCATAAACGAGGAGCATTTGGAGCCTGGTACAAATATAGTACTGATGTGAGAATTGGGGGGAATGCGACTCTTAACTCTACTGATGGAGGTTCTGTAACCAGAAGTAGTATTAGCATTGTAAGTCCCGGTAAAGACCGAAATGAGGCAATTCTAAGCAATTATTCTGGCGATACCACTTCACCAATGCCCCCGGATCCGGACTTCCCTTATTATTATGATGAAGCTTGTGTAAATCTAACTTTTGTAATGGAAACGGGAGAAGGGGATGGTCCCACTTATAGTATTATTTAAGTATGGCTTAAAATATGGAAAAAGGAAGATAGGTTGTATATAACCTATTTTTACACAAAAGTGTTCATACCAAACATAAGTAAAAACAAGCGATACTATGCGTTTAGCGCTTGTTTTTACTTATGTTTGGCACTGTATATCTGCATTTAATTATTTAATCAGATTTGGGTTTATGCCTAATATTATGAAAATAGTAGGGCAAATTAACCTATCTTACTTTTGTTTTTAAAATTCATTTGCTTACTATGATAAAAGGCCGAACCTGTTTATTCCTGCTTACTATTATTATTAACTTAAGTTGTGCCAATTTTACAGAAATTCCAATACCAGATTATGAACCACAACTTGTGATAAATTGTCTTTTTAATCCTGATAGTACATGGAAAGTAAATGTTAGTCAAAATTCTGCTCTGAATCGTTCTGATTTTCTTCCAGACTATATCACAAATGCAGAAATCCATCTCTGGGAAAATGATCAACATCTAGGTACATTGGAATATACTGTAAATGGAAATTATGAATTAAACCAGTTCCCCAAAGTCGGCTTCAAATACAAGCTCACCGTTTCTGCTCCGGGATTTCCTGAAGTTTCGGCGATGGATAGCATTCCGATAGTTCCTCAAGAGTTTCAGGTGACATGGGATCTTAATGATCCTACGCCGATTATTAATGATTTAGGTTTGACTGTTACCAGATACCCGGTTAGTTTAACCTTCAAAGATATTCCCGACCAAAATAACTATTATAAAATCCAGTCCGTTATGCGGGACAGTTGCAATTGCATCAATGCAACTCCTCCTTTTGTTGATAGATATGGAGATAGGTTATATCTCTTAGAAGTCTTTACCAAAGATCCAATTGTTAGTTCTGTTAGTAAAAAACATAAACTGATACTATTTGATGATAATAGTTTTAAAAATCAGATGAAAAATATTGTCTTTTATCAACAGGATACTTTAAGTCTAAATTATGGTTATCGACAGATTAAACAAAATGATAGCATCCGGTTTCCTTTTACGTATCAACCAATCAATGCGAATACTCCTCGTAAGGATAAAGTAGATGTGTATGTTGATTTTTGGAGTATAAGCCAATCATTATATGAATTTTATCTAACCTATCTTATTCAGGCTTATAATACTGCTGATCCATTTTCCACTCATATAAATGTTCGGAGTAATATTGTAGGAGGAAAAGGAATCTTTGGGGGTTATCAACAGAAATTAATATTAGTATACAGTCATTAAATAATTTACACAATCATGAAACGCCTGATTATTGTTGTAGTGTGTATATTTTCGTTTTGCTTATTATATAGCCAGATAATTGTGAGTGGAACGACAAGGGAATTAGCCACTGGGGAACAAATTTCATATGTAACAATTCAGGACGAGAAAGGGAAAGGAATCGCTCTTTCCAATGCCTATGGATTTTTTAGCGTTTCTCTTGCTTCAAAAAGGCAGACAATTCAGTTTTCAAGGGTTGGCTATCAAAAACAGGCTATTAATATTGAATCAGAAAGAGATACTGTTCTTGATGTATTTATGAAGGGTATCGATTATCAAATAGATACAATTGCCATTACAGCTTTCCCAACAGAGTTTGCAGGTAGTAATTCTGTAAGCAGAATTGTTGTTCCGGTTGATCAATTAAAGGATATGCCTACTCTTGGTGGGGAAAGAGATATACTTAAAGGGCTTCAACTATTACCCGGGATTCAATTTGGGCAGGAAGGTACAAGCGGAATATTTGTTAGAGGAGGGAGCCCAGATCAAAACCTGATTTTACTTGATGATATGCCAGTATATAATGTGAATCATCTGTTTGGCTTTTTCTCATTATTTCCTCCATCAGTAATGAAAGATGTTGAAGTTTTTAAAGGTGGTTTTCCCGCTCAATATGGAGGAAGATTGTCATCAGTAATAAGAATGCAGACAAAGGATGGTAGTCTTGAAAAATGGCATAAACAAGTATCTCTTGGTTTAGTTTCAGGTCAGTTTTCAATAGAAGGGCCCCTGGTCAAGGGAAAATCTTCTCTTCATTTAGCTGGTCGGAAGTCCTGGCTGGATTTGATTATGCGACCTGCTACAGCTTTGTCCTACAAACGTGAGGAAATCAAAGGATTTGCGACTTATGGATTTCATGATCTTATCGGAAAAGTAAGTTATCAACTTTCTCTTAAAGATAGGTTATATCTAAGTTTTTACACTGGCAGAGATCAAGGGAAGATAAAAACAGGTACTCGTGAAGATGATACTAATAGAAACAGAGAATCCAATAATCAACTTCAATGGGGAAATATTACCAGTTCTTTAAGGTATCAGCATATTTTTGATAATAAATGGTTTAGTCAGACTTTATTAGGCTATACGCAGTATAAGTTTCTAACCTCCGCAAGAGCAACTGAATCAATTAATAACCAACTGGCAAGTTCTACTGAATTGGCACAATTCTCAAAAATTAGTGATCTAATTCTAAAGCAGGATTTTGATTATTATTTTTCATCCATTCATCGTTTTCAGATGGGATTACAAATTTCAGCAAAATCATTTCTGCCAGATGTGAATCTTTTTCAAAGTCAGTTTCAGCAGACAACCATTGATACTTCTTTTAATCAGGTTGTTTACAATAGTCAGACATATGCGTCTTATTTTTCTCATACATTCGAGCCCTTACCTCAATTTTCCCTGGTTTCAGGTATAAGAGGAGAATTGTTTAGTACCAATGGATTTACTTTCCCATCAATTCAACCCAGAATAAATACAAGAGTTTCCTTAAATGAAAATACCTCTATAAAAGCAGGCTATTCTTTTATTAAACAATACCTCCATTTATTAACCAATAGCGGATTAGGATTACCTACCGATCTTTGGGTACCGGCAACTAATCAGATCTCTCCATCAAGTTCTCATCAAATGATCCTGGGATTTTACCATGACTTTCCTTTGGGACTTATTACATCTGTCGAAGCTTATTACAAAACGATGGATAATGTAATTGAATATAAGGAAGGAGCCTCTTATTATAATTCTTTTGAAAATTGGGAGAATCAGGTGATTCAAGGGAAAGGAAGAAGTTTTGGATTAGAGTTTTTCCTGCATAAACCTTTGGGGAAAACCAACGGCTGGGTGAGTTATTCGATTGCTAATACACAACGCCGGTTTGGGGAAATTAATCAAAATGCATGGTTTCCCTTTCGATATGATCGACGACATAATGTGTCTGCCTTTATTTCTCAAAAACTTAGTAAGAAAGGACGAATTATTTCTGCAACCTGGATGTACCAGTCTGGTGCAAGGGTTACTGTTCCAACAAATTTGACTTATACTCCCTTTGATATTTTCTTAGAATTACAAGGAGTAGCTGACAATCTGATAACTCTGTATACAACTAATATTTTTGGGGAATTATATGCAAATGCGCCTGAACGAAATAATTTTACGATGCGACCATTTCACAAACTGGATATCGCCTATAAATTAAGCCGGATAATAAAGAAACGAGAGCGAACCTGGACTTTTGGCGTCTATAATTTGTATGCGAGACAAAATCCTTATTACCTTTTCCTAAGGCGAGCTTTTGAATATGATCCTGTAATTGGTTCTTCAGTTATTAAATCTCAATTAACAGAATATAGTTTCCTAATATGGCTTCCTTATTTCTCGTGGGATATTAAATTTTAGGGCTGAATCCTGTCAACATTTTTTTAAACATGATGTTATTTTTATTTGATGTAGTAAGTGAAAACAGAATAGAAAATAAGAAACAAGCATCAACTATATTGACGCAAAAACCCCTTTGTACAAAAGGCCAAACCTTTTCAGTAATCCTTCTATGATTTTGATACCAAATTACATTTTTATTCTCCCCTTAATCAAAGTAAATGAATGTGCCGGAAAATTATAAGTAACCTTCTGCCCTTTGGCATTTAGCTGCGGTTTTTCAACGGTATTCACCTTCTCTGAATCAAAATCATTCTCCGCCTTAATATCAGATCCATTTACTTCATAAACAGTCAGTTTACTATCAAAACTGCCTTCCTGAAGGGTAATATCTGTTGTAATTGACTGATCTTTATGGCGGTTTACTACCGCTAAAATGACCTCATCGCCATTGATTGAAGCAGAAACATCCAGGTAGGGAACATGATCCTGTTCGATAGTAATTTCACCGCGTCCAATGGAAAATTCCTCCGCTTTATAACCTTCACAATCAACAAATACATCAAGAGAGGTTCCTTTCATATTCTGGGAGAATAACTGTAACGGGTAGTAAATGGTCTGCTTAAACATATCTGTTTCACTGGTAAAAATAGGGCCAATCACATTCACCAATTGCGCCATATTAGCGAT
>JAGQVA010000138.1 GCA_020438265.1 Bacteroidota bacterium | reverse complement strand
AAGGAGTTACAAAAATATACTCCAGAAAGCCCAGTTTGCCCACCAGACGAGTATGCGTTACAAACTGATACAGCCCGATAAAAACAATGGCTGAGGTCGTGAAAGCTGGTGAAAATCCTGCCAGAGGCATCCAGATAAAGAAGAATGATCTGTTGATCACTGCAAATGCAGATACCCTGAAGACGGTGGTAAGATTCAATTCCTCACTCTGGTGATGCACAATGTGAGATGCCCACATAAAATTGATCTCATGACTGAGGCGGTGGTGCCAGTAAGCCAGAAAATCAGCTACCAGTAAGGCCAGAATCCAGGTAAAGGCATTCTGGGGAATATGCGTCAATGCAAAATTTTCAGATAAGAAATCAAAGATAAAATACAGCAATACCACATAGAACAAATCAAACATTCTCTCTAAAATTCCACATGACATGTTCACAATCGTATCACTAAACCGATATGTCTCCACATTTTTTCTTCTGGAGATCATATACTCTATAGCAACCAATAATAAAAGAATCGGGATAATAAAACCCGCATATTGTAATCCACCCATATTAGTTAGTTTTTTTGATTAAGCAATAATAAACCATTTCTATCATGTCGTGATCGTCGAGGGCTCGTTTATTTGAAAAGTCTTTAAATCAAGAATAAGTCTTTTTACTCCAAAATACATAATTGCAATAAAAATGGACATCAAAACATGACTTATATCATGATAATTAAAATATTTGTGAATGGTAAATTCCGAATTATAAATAATTGCCGGAAGGATACCATATACAATGGCTAAACATATCGTACGGCTTCCTTCTGATCCGCCTTTTCTCCAGGAAAGGGCATGAATCGGGAGACTAAAAAACGCCAGCCCAATCGTTGAGTTGAGCTTAACCATATTAAAATTTCGTGTCTCAGGGAAAAGCATCAGCCCAAAAAATCCAGCCAACTGGAGGAATGCCAATATTCTCAAATACCTTGATCGGGTTGATCCCAGCCAGGATTTTCCATATTCAATCGATCCCAGTTCCAGTAGAAGGATTGCAATCGAACTACAAGACCAGCCAATTACCTTCCAGTTGGGGGTAACCAAATAAAGAATGCCATGACTAAAAAAAGCGGCATTCAAGGTAGCCAGGCCCATAAACAGGAAATAATATCTGAGAAGTGTCTGAATATACCCTTGTTGAGTTTGACTGGTAAGTTTATAAAAGGAAATGAAACAAATACTGGCAGTAATCAGGTCAGTCAGGGTCGTCATCGGTTCCCGAAGCAGGAATCCAAATATATCGATCTCCGTTTGTTCAAACATTCAATTCAATTTTGCTCTTAGGTCATTGCATTAAAAACGGGCGCAAGTTACAAAAGAATCATTCATAAAAACGACTCTATTGTGAATATTTTTGTTGCATGACTAAAGGTTAAAATTCGGGAAGATGTCATTGATCAGAGAAAAATGTATGATTTCTTTGATGATTGAGATTATTTGTGCTAATTTAAAATATCCTTGATAAAACAGACCAAAGACTACTCGGACAGTAAAAATGAATCCCAAATGAAGGAAAATTCCTTTCATTGATATATACTTATGTATATTTGGGAGCGGATGATCTCTTGACAAAAGGGATAAAGACTGGTAAAAAGATGACCTTTATATCACAAAAAGTGAAAAGTACCTTTTTTCTGTTAAAGCTTCTGGCCCTTTTAGGGTTTTTTATCTGGAGTGAAATTTCTGCTTTCGGGCAGTCAAATTATTACCGCAAAGGTCTCTTTTTTGCTGATAAAGCAGGCATGCCTGATGTATTGGGTGAGAAAAATGATGCTAACAGACCCATAAGGGAAACTGATATTGTCAGTCTTATGGATAGTTCTGTTAAATATTTTCAATTATACCTCAAAGGAAATCCTGATACAGAGCGAAAATATGTGGCCAGAGAAGGATTGGCTGATGCACAGTTTTATCTGGCCAAAGTCAGTCAAAAAAAGCGCAAACTGGGCGATGCCATGCGTAGATATCGCCAAAGCGATTCTTTATATTCTTTGCTTTCTATTCCAAATAAAATTTATGAGTCTTCTTTGAATATGGCTCGTTTGAACCTCGAAATTGGCGATTTTGAGGTAGCTCGTATTTATGCCAGACATGCGCGCCTGGTAGCGGGTACGATAGCAAAAAAATCCGAAATCATGGGTATTCTCGCCCAAATTGATGAGGGAATGGGAAAACCTGAAGATGCCCTTCCCAGACGTATGACCCAACTCAGGTTGGTTCAGGATTCACTCAAAGGAGAAAACGAAGCAGAAATTCTCAATCATATTGGCAATATACTCAGGGACTCCTATCAGCTCGACTCCGCTTTAAAATATCATCAAAGAGCAGTCAAAAAACAGCGGGAAGCCCGAAATAGCGCAGGGCTTGCCTATTCTTATTACTACTTGGGAAGATTGTACCTTACCCGTGAAATGAAAGATTCAGCTTCCTATTTTTTGATCATGAGCCAAAAACTTCACAGGGCGGTGAGAAATTATACAGGATTGGCTTCATCGAGGATGCAATTGGGAGAATTATATGCTCAAAGGGGAGAATATCAACAGGCAATTAATCATTATAAAGATGCCGGTAAAATATTCGAACAGGAAAATATGGTTATCGAAATGGTGCTATCCTGGGGGCATATCGGAGCTATTTTTCGCAGACTGGGAAGAACTCATGAAGCGCTTCAATATCTGGACCACAGTGTTACGGCGCTGGAAAAACAATTTCGGCATTATCTGGGGGAAAACTCCAAACAGACACTGATCCGAAGAACTTTCTTTATTTATGAACATGCAATCCTGGCGGCCCTTGAACTCAATCAGCGTAACAAAGCCTATTTTTATCTTCAATCAGCACGGAGTCGCACATTGAATGAAATCCTGGCCGAAACGAAACTGGACCGGACCCTGATTCCCAAAGAACTCTTGAAAAGGGAAAAAGAGATTCGCGACTCTATGAATTATATCAGTCTGGAAATCGTCGCAAATCAGGATCTCAAAGCAGAAAAAAACCTTGAAAAAGCGAAAGCAGGGTTGTTGGAGGATTTAAAATTATTAAAGACTGAGATTCGCGAGAAAGTACCCAGTTATAATCGGGTTGTATCTCCCAAAATCGTAGAGATTCCCAAAGTGCAGACAACTCTGGATAAAAAAGAAGTGCTGGTCGATTTCTTTATTGGTGAAGAAGCTGCCCTGGCTTTTGTCATATCTCCTGAAAATCTGGAAGTGGTTTCATTAGGGGCGCCAAGGTTAATAAATCGCGCAATGGACGATTTTCGTACGGATTTTATCCAGCGTTGTACCAATGCCTATGAAGATAATATCTTCCACCAAACAGGGATAAATGAGCGGTTTTTCAGGACAACCCGAAAACTGAATCAGTTGATTTGGGAAGATATAGAACAGATTCCCTGGGTGAGAAAGCAGGATCTGATTTTGATTCCTGATGGCCCCCTGCACTATTTGCCGTTTGAACTCTTGATTTCTGACAGACAATTACAACCATTCGATAAATATAATTATCTGGTAACCCGCCATGAAGTAACCTATGTACCTTCTGCAACTACGCTTTTCATGAGCCGTGAGAATACCCGGGAAAGGGAAGAGGATTATCAGTTTGACTTCCTTGGTTTTGCTGATCCGTTATTTAATGGTGATAGCCGTATCCATCATTCCTTAAGAAACCGGGAAGGAGCGATTATTCCTGATGAAAATCATTCTGATTCCCGATTGGCACCTCTGACCAATACCGCTTATGAAGTGGAAGAAATTGCCAATTTTTTTCAGCCAAAATATAGTCAGCTTTTTCTAAGGGAAAATGCTACTGAAGATACCTTGAAATCCCTGGATTTGAACCAGTATCGTTATATTCATTTCTCTTCTCATGCGATGATTAACACAGAAAATCCTGAGCTGAGTTATATTGCTCTCACTCAGGATAGCGATCCCAAGGAGGATGGAAAGCTGGAAATGTTTGAGATTTTTGATTTGGATATGTCTCCGGAACTGGTGATTCTTTCTGCTTGTGGGACGGGTTTGGGAAAACTGGTAAAAGGAGAAGGAATGATTGGTTTTACGCGGAGTCTTTTGTCCTCTGGCACTCCTACAGTAATTCTGAGTCTTTGGTCTGTTGCCGATAAATCTACCTCAGAGTTGCTAATCGGTTATTATTATTATCTCCTGAAAGGTGGGCAAATGGATAAATACAAAGGTCTGCGAAAAGCCCAATTACGCATGATAAATAGCCAGACGGTTTACTCCAATCCCTATTTTTGGGCTCCTTTTGTGATGATTGGAGAAAGATAAGAATCAGCCAAATATCCGTATTTTCATTTTTCCATGGCTTTACATTAGGCGAAATTGCCAGTATTTTCGTTGTTTTGTAGAATCTGGTAATTGATTATATGCAAAATACTTCCCTCTCTCAAGCTAATCCAACATCTGAAGATACCTCAAAGCCCAGGAAGGCGAGAGGGCCAAAATGGTGGATAGATTTTCTCGTTGATTTGGCTGGCATTTATTTATTTGTGGTAAGGTTTTTCAAAGACCTTTTCCGGCCTCCGTATGAATTTAAAGAAGTACTCAATCAATGTTATATTATTGGTTATAAAACCCTGCCACTCATTGCCTTTACCGCATATATTGGTGGGATTGTATTTACCCGGCAATCGCGCCCCAGTCTTGAGTCCTTTGGAGCAGTTTCATGGCTTCCTTCTTTGGTTGGAGTCGGAATTATTCGCTCTCTGGGCCCATTGATTGCAGGTTTGATCGGTGCTGGTAAAATTGCCTCTAATATTGGGGCTGAGCTTGGTTCGATGAAGGTAACCGAGCAAATCGATGCGATGGAGGTTTCCGGAACAAATCCTTTTACTTTTCTGGTGATTACCCGTGTGCTGGCTTGTTCATTAATGCTGCCGATTCTTGTGATCTTTACTGATATTCTCGCCCTGCTGGGTGGGTTTACCAATGTATATTTTGGGGAAGGAGTCAGCTTTTCCCTGTACTTTTCGCAGGCTTTCAGTACGATAGAAATGGAGGATATTTTTGCCTCTACCCTTAAATCCGTTTTATTCGGCTTTTCTATTGGAATTATTGGGTGTTACAAAGGATTTACTTCCAAAAAAGGAACTGTGGGCGTAGGGAAAGCGGCAAACTCATCTGTGGTAATGTCTATGTTCATGGTATTTGTGATAGACTTGTTTACCCTTCAAATCATGACATTTATTAGAAATATTCTTTATTCATAAATCATGGCAGATACAAAATCAAATTTCATCAAGCCTTTGTTTGATTATGAAGGAAGAAGCAGGGTCGTTGAAATAGAAGGCCTTAATAAAAGTTTTGGAGACAATCATGTGCTGAAGAATATCAGCATGGAACTTTATGAGGGGGAAAACCTGGTGGTTCTGGGAAGATCTGGTACGGGTAAATCGGTATTGATTAAATGTATCGTCGGTTTGCTAACTCCTGATTCGGGAAAACTGGAAGTTTTTGGCCAACAGATACCGGGAATGAAAAGCTACCAAATGGATGCTATTCGCAAAAAAATTGGTTTTTCTTTTCAGCTTTCTGCTCTTTACGACTCCATGACTGTAAGACAGAATATTGAATTTCCCCTGAAAAGGAATGTTCATGGGCTGACACAGGCGGAGATCAATCAAAGAGTGGAGGAAGCCCTGGATAATGTCGGTCTTTTATATGCCATTGATCTGATGCCTGTAGAATTGTCTGGAGGAATGAAAAAACGGGTGGGAATTGCACGTACGCTAATTCTTAACCCGGAAATTATGCTCTATGATGAACCTACTTCCGGTTTGGACCCCATTACCGCCGGGGAGATCAATGAACTGATTCTGCAGGTTCAGGAGCAATACCATACCTCTGCCATTATCATTACCCATGATATTACCTGCGCCAGAATGACGGGTAACCGCATCAATTTTATGTATGAAGGGGAATTTGTTCTGAAAGGAACCTTTGAGGAATTGTCTCACATAGATGATTATCGCATCAAACCATTTTTTGAATATAACGAATTCTAAACATTACAAAAACAAACGAAAATATAACTTACGAATATGGAACAGGAATCAACTAAATATACCAAATTAGGCATTTTCGTCCTGATAGGAATTATATTTTTTATCTTCATATTAGCATTAATTGGCCGTCAGAATAACGTTTTTGAAAGCACTTTCAGAATTTACGCCCGTTTTTCAAATATTGAGGGGCTTCAAAAAGGAAGCAATGTGTGGTTTTCCGGAGTGAAAATAGGCGTAGTCAAAGATGTTGTCATTGAAAGCACAGATGCTGTTAAACTGGAACTGAAACTAAGTGATGATTTACAGCGATTTATTAAAAAAGACGCTACTGCCAAAATTGGCTCGGACGGTCTTTTGGGTAATAAAATTGTGGTTATTTCCGGAGGTACCGAAGAGGCTAGCCCGGTAGCAGAAGGAGATATGCTGGAAGCATCCTCAGGGCTTAATACAGATGATTTACTGGCAACTTTTAAGATTACGAATGATAATCTTGCGAAAATTACCGACGATGTAAGTGTTATGCTTACCGATATCAGACAGGGCAAAGGAAGTGTTGGTAGCCTGATCAATGACTCCCTGATTTACAAGGATTTAAAAGCCAGTATGAATTCTGCGAATCTGGCAACTCGTAACTCTGCGCGTATCACCCAGGATTTATCCAAACTGGTGAATGGAATTAATCAGGGAGAAGGTATGGTGGGAGCTATTCTGAAGGATACTTCCTACGAAAACCGCATAGACCATACATTGGTTGATATTGAAAAAACAGCTAAAGAAGCCGCTGTTACTTCCCAAAAACTCAATGAAATGTCATCCGAATTAAAATCCCTGATGGCTAAGCTGGATGATCCGGATGCTACTGTTGGAAAATTATTAACCGACTCTGCTTTTGCTCAGACATTGGAAGAAAGTATGACAAACCTGAAAGAAAGTTCTTCAGAACTGGATAAAACACTGGAAGCTGCTCAGGAAAGTTTCTTGTTGAGGAGACGAATTTTTAGACGGAATAAAGAAGACAGAGGGAAAGATAAATAGAATATCTTTTCTTGAATGTGTGTCCCGAATAAGCAAATTAATGTTTATTCGGGATTTTTTTATTGTGTCAATTCTCCAAAGGCTTTGTTTAATAGAAAATGGCCTTTTCCTTTACAAAACAATGGATTTTAGGATTTTATCCTTGCTTAGGATTCTGATAGAGTACCTGGGAAAAGAGATATATATGCTTTTAGAAGTAAGACAAATATAGAAAATACAGGAGAATTATTGGAGGAGAGTATACTTGTGGTAAATGTTTGATTTTTAATGCTTTATATTCATCGGTCCATCCCCGGTCAAATTCATTACAGAAGGAAATATAATTTGATGGGAAGAAATTATTTCTCTTTGCTATTGACTTTAAAAAAAGTATTCATATTTTACAAATGATAAGGACCCAAAAATAAGGTCATCTGTTTAATTAACACAACACTACGTTTATGAAAAGAATTCTAACTTCTTTTTTGGTAACCTTCCTATGTCTGAGTTTTTCTTATGCCCAGACAATTCAACGAGACCCAGGGATGAAAAAATTTCCCCGATTTATTAACCTGGAACAATCAACTTCTTTACAACAAAAAAAACAGGTTTTCTCCAGTCAGTTTGAAATGACTCAAAATGACGAATTAAGATCTGTTGAAAGCAAACAGGATCAATTGGGGTATACCCATGAAAAACACCAGCAGTATTATAAGGGCATTAAAGTAGAAGGTGCCACTTTTACTGTACACGCTATGGGAAGCCAGATTACACATCTTTCTGGTAATTTTGAGTATGTCCGCGAACTGGATATTACTCCTACACTTTCAGCAACCAGTGCATTCAGTTTTGCTACCAGTCATGTCGGAGCCACACAGTATGCATGGGATGCCGGGAATAAATTAGGTCTGGATATGGCTCGTCCTCAGGGAGAACTGGTCATTTTGCCAGATTATTTGAATGACGAAAAGGATGCTGCCAAACTTGCCTATAAGTTTGATATTTATGCAGCTGAGCCGATTTCTCGTTCTTATGTATTTGTGGACGCTCATAATGGGCAAATCATCCAGCAGATCGAGCGGATTCATGAAGCCAATGTAGCTGCAACCGGAACCAGTCTTTATAATGGCACAGTATCTTTCACCGCTGATAATGCGAGCGGACCTTATCGCCTTCGTCAGACATCCAGTGGAGGAGGTGTGCAGACTTATGACCTGAATAATGGTACCAATTATGGTGCAGCAACTGATATCACCAGTGGTTCTACCAGCTTTACAGGTAATCCTACAGGCGTTCAGGCTCATTGGGGAGCAGAACAAACCTGGGATTATTTCTGGACTGCACATAGCCGTAATTCTTATAATGGATCAGGAGGAGTGTTACGTTCTTACGTGAGTTATTCCAGCAATTATGTGAATGCTTTCTGGGATGGAACCCGAATGACTTATGGTGATGGTGATGGAGTGAATTATGGTCCTTTGGTATCAGCTGATATTACCGGACATGAAATTACTCATGGTGTAACAGAGTATTCTGCCAATTTGGTTTATCAGCGTGAATCAGGCGCGTTAAACGAGTCTTTCTCTGATATTTTTGGCGAAATGATTGAATTCCATGCAACTGGTAGCAATGACTGGCAAATGGGTACAGACATTGGTATTGGAGGAAGTGGTGCGATTCGCTCTATGAATAACCCTAATCTTTATGGTGATCCGGATACGTATGGTGGTTCTAACTGGTACAATCCAAACTGTGGTACTCCAACTCAGTTTAATGACTATTGTGGGGTACATACCAACTCAGGCGTACAGAATAAATGGTTCTACATTCTGGCTGCAGGAGAATCTGGCACGAATGACATTGGAAATAGCTATAGTGTAACTGGTATTGGCAGAACTGCTGCTGCTGCAATTGCATATCGTAACCTGACCGTTTATTTGAGTTCTTCTTCTACCTATGCTGACGCCCGTGCAGGAGCTATTCAGGCTGCCGTTGATCTTTACGGATCAGGTTCTGCCCAGGAAATTGCTACGACTGATGCATGGTATGCCGTAGGTGTTGGATCAGCATACGGTGCTCCCGCGTCTTATTGTAGTTCTAATGGTAATAATGTCAATGATGAGTATATCCAGCGTGTTCAGCTAAATACGATTGATAATAGCAATACAAGTTCACCTTCAGGTGGTTATACAAACTATACCAGTATTTCTACCGATTTGACAATTAATTCAAACTATACCATTACCATAACTCCTCTGTGGACAGGTACGGTTTATAGCGAAGGATACAGCGTATGGATTGACTATAATAATGATGCAGACTTTAATGATGCTGGTGAGCAGGTTTGGACTCAAAGTGCGACCACTTCTTCTCCTGTGAGCGGAAGCTTTACAGTTCCTGCCAGTGCTACCCAGGGCCCAACCAGGATGAGGGTTTCCATGAAGTATAATGGTATTCCTACTGCTTGTGAGTCATTTACTTATGGAGAAGTAGAGGATTATACTGTTAATATTACT
>JAGQVA010001398.1 GCA_020438265.1 Bacteroidota bacterium | reverse complement strand
GCATTTTTATCTCACCAATGATACCCGAATCGAGCAATTTCCTCAGTTCCACAATCGCCGGCATAAAACGCGTCCACATCGCTTCCATCAGAAAAAGACCTTTTTCCCGTGCTTTATTTACCATTTGTTGGGTTTCTGCAAAATTAATGGCCATAGGTTTTTCACATAAAACAGGCTTCCCGTTTTCCAGACATAAAAGCGTACTTTCCAAATGATAAGGATGAGGATTGGCTACGTAAATGGCATCAACTTCAGGGTCTTTGGCCAGGGCCTCATAACTACTGTGAACATTGGGAATACCAAATTGATCGGCAAATGATTGGGCAGATGGGAGGTTTCGGGAACCTACAGCCTGTATGGTTGTATCGCTTAAGGTTTGAAGTCCTAAAGCAAATTTAGTCGCAATATTACCGGTAGCTAAAATACCCCAGCGGAAAGAATGTGTCATATCGATGAATGAATTAAAAATTTTCAGAGCCAAAAATTAGCACATTAAATAGAAAATACATACTTTCGTCCTACCATCCCTCTTATTATTTTTATTAAGATTATTTTCTCTCTTACCACAAAAGAGAGGAAAATTTCTATTACTAAATTATTTAGCAACCAAATTAAGAACACATGATTATCTACGGCTCATCCGGAGCAAAAAACCTGAAAGTTCACAAACACCACGGTGTGATTTGTCCACATTGCGGGCATAATGGTAGCCTTGAAACCGCCACGTACACACAATACGCCCATATTTACTGGATTCCCCTGTTTTCTTTAGGGAAAAGAAGCAAAACAACCTGCGCCAATTGTCAGGCAGAGATAAGCAAAGGCAACCGTACTCTGGACGTTGAAAATGTTATCACATCCATGAAAAGCGATACAAAGATTCCATTCTGGCATTTTACCGGACTGGCAATTATTGCCGGGTTAATTGCCTTTGGATCGTATGAATCCAGTCAAAATGACAAAAACAACCAAATTTATATTACTGATCCCCAGATAGGAGATGTCTATGAAATCAAAGTAGAAGGCAATTATTCTCTGATGAAAGTCCTGAATGTGAGAGATGATTCCGTTGAAGTGATTTTTAATGACTACGAAACCAATAAAAGATCTAAACTGGATGAAATTGACGTTGCCAGTAGATACACCACTGCAACTTCTGTTTTTTCAAGAGAACGAATTCAGGAATTGTTTGAGGAGAAATTTATTCTGGACGTGAACAGGGACTAATTCAACACGAATTTATATTGGTAATTATGGGGACGTTTGTGCCCCTTTTTTTGTGTACCTCTCATCTCGCCGCTTTAAAAAACGGCGCAATGAGATAGAACCTTTTATTCGAACGAATGATAGATATTACTATCCCAACATTCAGCAGAATGCCAAGGCCCAACTTATTGCGCCGTTTTTTAAAACGGCGAAAAAGGAAGCAATCAGAGCCCCCCCACATATACAGAAACCTGGAAAGCTTGCATCTAAAAAGGCTTTCGACTAAATTAGTCCACCCTATAATTCTACCACTATGACTAACCTAAAACATGTATTCATTTCTCTCA
>JAGQVA010001397.1 GCA_020438265.1 Bacteroidota bacterium | reverse complement strand
TTATGGATCTGGAATAAATCTCTCAGATTCACGTCAAAAATCTCAAAGTTTAAAAACCAGCTTTGATCATAAAGCCCAATCATCATAAACCCTCCGGCAAAAGCCACGAAAACTCCGAAAAAGACCATCAGTGAAATCCAAAAGGAACTAAACTGGAAATAGAGAATCAGGAAAATAATCGCCAGAGCAATGGGCAGAACCAGCATTAATCGTTGATTCGCTCTGACCTGTTGCTCGTAATTACCAGCAAATCGGTAACTGATTCCAGCGGGAACTTTCAGATTTCCCAATTGTGTTTGTTCTTCCAGATAACGGCGGGCATTATTCACTACCTCTACTTCTGCATAGCCGTCTTCCCGATCAAAAAGAACATACCCAATGAGAAATCCATCTTCACTTTTGATCGATTGAGGACCTTGTTCATAATTGATATCAACGAGTTCTCCCAGAGGAATAGAGTTGCCGTTTTTGGTGGGAACATAAATCCTTCTCAGGCTCTCGGGATCATCGCGTAACTCCCTTGGATAGCGAATTCTGATTGAATATCTTTCCCTTCCTTCCACTGTACTGGTCATGACCATTCCGCCAATAGCAGCCTGAATATATCGCTGAACATCTTCAACCCTCAAGCCGTATCGACCAATTTTTTCCCTGTTAATGTCAAGTAAAAGATAAGGCTTACCCACAATCCTGTCCGCAAAAACAGCAGCAGCTTTCACTCCCTCAACCTCTTTGAGATGCGTTTCCAGTTTTAGACCAAAAGCCTCTATCGACTTCAAGTCAGAACCGCGCACCTTGATTCCCATGGGTGCGCGCATTCCCGTTTGCAGCATTACCAGGCGCGTTTCTATCGGTTGTAATTTCGGGGCGGATGTAATCCCCGGCAGTCTGGTAACCCTGACAATTTCGTCCCAGATATCATCCGGGCTATGAATATGCTCGCGCCATTGGCGGAAATACTGACCGTTGGGATCAGGAATTAACGCTTGGTTCTCGTCGTAGAGATATTCACCCGTTTGTTTATTTATTTTGAATCGAATCCTTCGTCCTTTGTCATCCGTTTTGTACTCTGTCTTATAAATAATGATGTTTTCATACATGGACACAGGAGCCGGATCCAGGGCACTTTCTACCCTTCCTGCCTTTCCGACGACCAATTCAATCTCCGGAATCGCTGTTACTGCCATATCCAGTAACCTCAGGTTTTTAATATTCTCCTGCATACCTGCATGAGGCATAGCAGTTGGCATAAGCAAAAAAGAACCTTCATCCAGGGATGGCATAAATTCTTCACCTGTTTGGAGAAAAACCCGATACCCCTGAAAAATTAACAGCCCTACTGCCAGTAGAAAAACCAGTTTAAAACGTAGAAAAAACCTGAGAATATTTTCATAAAAGTGAATCACCATGTAGAAAAATCCAACCAGTCCTCCAATGATGATTCCCACAAAAAGGCTATTGATGAATAAGCTGTTATTTACTCCGAGGGGCATCCATATACGCGTCAGCAATACCATGACCACCAGCGCATACAGGATATTTTTGCTCCAGAAAAT
>JAGQVA010001396.1 GCA_020438265.1 Bacteroidota bacterium | reverse complement strand
GTGTATTGCAGGAGGGATCAGCTTTTGGCTGGTAGGGTTTGTTTCGCCATTTCCGGTGGTGAATGTGGGGATTACGATTTTAGTGATTATTGCTATTCGGGTGCTGGCGATTCGGAATCGGTGGTCTTTGCCGGGGATTATTTAGGGGAAGAATACCATTTTTCCCTCATTGGGCTTCATTAAACGAATCCTTCCTCTTCCCCGTATAGCCTGAAAAATAGCACAACATGAAAATACAAATCTTCCCTTTAGAGGTCGAAGGCAAACGCCGTATTGGCATCAGGCCGCTGGGCTTTGACAAAACCTTCCCTCAGATTATGAGACAAATTCCTGGCAGCAGGTGGACACCCGAAGAGCGGTGTTGGCATATTCCTTATGAGAAAGAGGCTTATGGTAAATTAAAAGCACTTTTTGGGTCAGCTCAATTGATCATTAACAAGCAAGCTTCGACAGAGTTGGAGAGTTCCCCAGTTACAGAAAAGACAGAATTAGCTTATGAGGCAGAGATTACCCGTATGGAAGAAAAGCTGATACTTCAGCGTTACAGTCCGAATACAGTAAAGACTTACAAGAATTTCTTCACCCTTTTTCTGGTCTTTTATCCACAAGCCCATCCCGAGTCCCTGACCAAAACAGACATTGTACGATTTTTACTTGAATCCAGTCGGAAGCGTAAATGGTCATCTTCTGCTCAGAATCAGGCGATTAATGCGGTGAAGTATTATTATGAAAAAGTGTTGGGGCAGGAACGGACTTTTTATGATTTGCGGCCAAGGAAGAGTCAGAAGCTACCGGGAGTTTTTAGTGAAGCGGAGATTGTGGCTTTATTTAAAGCGATTGATAATCTCAAGCATAGGGCAATTTTGATGCTGATTTATAGTGCTGGTTTACGGATTGGTGAGAGTATTCAGGTAAGGAGGGCAGACATTAATTTTGAGCGAAAATCAGTGTTTATCAAAGCGGGTAAAGGTAAAAAGGATCGGTATTCGGTTTTATCTGATAAGGTGATTCAACTTTTAACCAAGTATCTGAATATTTACCAGCCAGAATACTGGCTCTTTGAAGGGCAAACCGGGGGGCAATACAGCACAAAAAGTATTCAGCAAGTATTTCGCCGGGCAGTCAAAAAATCAGGTGTGAATCCTTTTTCTACGGTTCATACATTGCGCCATTCGTTTGCTACTCATCTTCTCGAGAGAGGAATGGATTTACGTTATATCCAGGTATTACTTGGTCATAATAGCAGTAAAACTACCGAGATCTACACGCATATCACCCAAAAAGCTAAAGAAAGGCTTTGTAGTCCATTGGATTTTTTGGATATTGATGAATAATATGAAAACACTTTTTCCAACTAAATTATATATATCAATTTCTTTTTACCTAACACTTGTTCATAGCGTGTTACATGGTAAATGTCATTGTATACACGCTATAACAAGCGAATGGATAGAAGGAATACACGCTATAAATAGCCGATAGTTGGATGTTGAACTAAACCTCCTACGTCGGTAGTCCTCGTGGCGTAGGTTTTCTGCTGATTTCCAGGTTATTTC
>JAGQVA010001395.1 GCA_020438265.1 Bacteroidota bacterium | reverse complement strand
TCTTTTTATAAAGGTATAAATGCCCCGACGATACAGGTCTCCGTTTTTATCCTGGATGTATTTCATGAGCAAACCTCTTCCTGAGGTTGCAGCATTCCACAGCCCTTTGGGCTGGTAGGGTTTTACGCTTGGCCCGCCAATTTCGGGATTTAAGAGACCACTGCTGGCTAATACATGGTCTCTGACTTCTTCGGCTAACAGACGATTTCGAGGGGCTCTTGCCAAATAAATATTCTCCGGATCTTTGTCCAGCTTTTCCTTGCTTACTTCCTGACTTTGGCGATAAGTAGCTGACATGACAATTTTTTTCACCAGATCTTTCATGTCCCAACCATTCTCCATAAAATACATGCTTAGCCAGTCGAGGAGTTCTGCGTGAGAAGGCAAATCTCCCTGCATACCAAAATCGCCGGAAGTTTTGACGATGCCTGTTCCGAATATTTCCTGCCAGATGCGATTGACATATACACGGGCGGTGAGGGGATTTTCGGGATCAAGTAACCAATTGGCTAATCCCAGTCGGTTTTTCTCAAAGCGTGTGGTATCAAAAAGCAGAACATCTTTAGGCGTTCCAAAATCAACTTCCTGAGCGGGCGCATCATAATTACCTCGTGATAAAATGTGCGTAGCGCGCATGCCGATAGAGTCTTTCATCACCATGACCATCACCGGAGCAGTATCTTGCTTATTAATAAACTGCAACTGCTCAGCAATATCTTCATCAGTAATTTTCATATTGGGAGGATCTGCAAAAGATGCGTCTATTGTACCAAAGAGCCCTTTTTCAGGCACCTGATTAAAAAAGGCAAAGGTGCTAAAATAGTCTTTCTGGGAAATGGGATCGTATTTATGATCATGACATTTGGCACATTCCAAACTCAGTCCGAGGAGTGCTTTCCCAAAAGTATTGGTGCGGTCGGTTACGTATTCTATGCGGTATTCTTCATCAATCACACCTCCTTCCTGGGTAATCTTGTGGTTTCGGTTGAATCCAGTCGCCAGCATCATTTCTTTGGTTGGTTCCGGCATTAAATCACCAGCCAATTGCCAGGTGATAAATTTGTCGTAAGGATAGTTTTCATTAAAAGCGTGAATCACCCAGTCCCGCCAGGGCCACATGGTCCGTAACCCATCGTCCTGATACCCGTGAGAGTCTGCATATCGTGCTACATCCAGCCAGTGAACGGCCATCTTTTCTCCATAGTGTTTGCTGGCTAATAGCTCGTCAACGACTTTTTCGTACGCATTTTCTGAATTATCCTGAAGAAATCGCTCTTGTAGCTCTAAATCCGGGGGAAGGCCAGTCAGGTCAAAGGAAAGCCTTTTCAGAAGGCGTTCTTTATCTGCTTCCGGATTGGGCTTCAGGTTCACTTCACTTAACTTATCAAGAATGAAATAATCAATCTCATTATTTGCCCAGTTTTTATTTCTTACTTCAGGTAATGGCTTGTTTTCCAGCGGAATAAAGGCCCAGTGTTTTTTATAGACAGCTCCCTGTTCAATCCATTTTTCCAATAATTTGATTTCTCTTGGTGTAAGAGGTAAATTTTCCTCAGG
>JAGQVA010001394.1 GCA_020438265.1 Bacteroidota bacterium | reverse complement strand
GTATCATACTGGGACTTACTATGTACACCTTTCTGGCACAGGCTCAGGAAGGTATGAAGTTTTTTCATGGCACCTGGGAGGAAGCACTACAGGCTTCAAAAAAGGAAAGAAAATTGATTTTTGTTGATGCTTATACCGTGTGGTGCGGCCCCTGTAAGGCAATGGCCCGAAATACATTTCCAAATGCCGAGGTCGGTAAGTTTTTTAATGAAAATTTCATCAATTATCAATACGATATGGAGAAAGGCGAAGGAATTTCTTTTGCCCAAAAGTATGAGGTAAATGCTTATCCTACCTTATTATTTATCAATTACAAAGGAGATGTGATATTCAAAACGCTGGGGTATAAAGCTCCCAACGCGCTGATTGCTGCTGGTCGCGAGGCAGTTGATCCCAAGAAAAATGAAGCTATTCTGGCATTGGAATACGAAGCCGGAACTGACGACCCTCAGACCTTGTTTCATTATGCAATGAGTCAGAAAAAGGAGGGGAAAGATTTTCGGGAAGCGGCTGATAAATACTTCTCCACTCAGGAAGAAAACGATCTGATGTCTGACCAAAACTGGGCTGCTATTCAGGCATTTACCAATGATATTCCTTCAGCGGAATACCAATACCTTTTGGACAAACAGAAAAAGTTCATGAAGAAATTTGGTATCCAGGAAGTAGCAGATAAAATTTATTCTGTGTTAAAAGAAAATACCCTGGAATCTGCCAAAACTGATAATCCAGCCAAGTATCAGGCGGCACTTGACGTGGCTATGGATCATATCAAAGATGACGGCCAGACTGCCAATCGTCTGCGCATGCTTTATGCTGAAGCCACGGGAAACTGGCAGGATTATGCCTTTAAGACATTATTCCATTTTGAAAAATATGTCATTATCCACCCTAAAGAGCTGGATCTGGCTGCCCGTAATTTTTATAACCACATCGACGATCCGGCCAAACTGGAAGTAGCCCTCGACTGGGCCAGACAGTCAGTAGCTATTGAAAATGAGTATTATAATAATGATACCTATGCGCATCTTCTGTACAAACTGGGCAAGTATGAAGAAGCAAAGAAATTTGCCAATAAGGCTTTGAGGATTGCGATTCTGAATCAGAAGGAAGCACCTGAGACGGAAGCTTTGTTGGAAAAATTACGAGAGATTCGCTAGAAAGTCTCACGTTGCCGAACCATAAGTAATCCCTTTTACATCATTCATCCGGCGGGTATAGGCAATGCCCAATACCTGCTTTACTTGTCTGATCAGGTTGCTTATCTCTGGTGAATCCATCACTTTTCCGGCATAGATTACCTGGTCGCTGCTTTGGGCTGCTTTCAGAAGGATATTATGATGTTCAATCGTAAAATGCTCAAGCTGAAAGATGTCTTTTTGTAGCTCAGTAGTGGTCTTGGCTCTCAATGAAAGTTTATCGTCAGGGTCCAGGGATTTTTTCCAGATATCGTTTAATTGCTCAAGTACAAAAACCTGGTCAGGATTTTGGTCCAACTGTTGGAGCTCCATTTTTACTTTTTCCCACTCTCCGTTAATTTTTCTTACTTCCAGGTAT
>JAGQVA010001393.1 GCA_020438265.1 Bacteroidota bacterium | reverse complement strand
ATCAATAGTAAAAGGGACATGATAGGCATGCCAGCGCATCAAAAGGAGGTGGGCCTCTCCCATTAACTGCTCATCTTTCAGTTGACAGGTTTGAGATAACGTGTATAAAGCCCGCTCGTGGAAGTTTTCAGGATTCTCTACATAATGATCGTTTAGCCAAACCAATGCGGAATCAGGGGGAAGCTCATTGAATTTAATGTCCTGGGCGAAAGCCAATTGTCCAAGTAAGAGCAGGAAAAACATCGAGTAGTGGGTCGATTTCATTACAGTAGCAGAATTTTCATTTCTAATGGTTTTCAGGCGACTTTTCAAGTAAATATTTCTTCTTGAGATTTTCCCGAAAAATGTTCTCATTTTTGAAACGCTTTACTCATGCCTGAATTTATAAGAAATTTGGGGAAATGGCTAATGGGAAGGCTGGAGCTGGTTCTTTTTAGGCGAATTTTTGATTACTGATTCGATAAATATTCCGGAGAAAACCTCTCATAGATAAATGCTAAAAACAAAAATCCCCAGGCAAAAACCTGGGGAAGAAAAAGAGAGATATTTGATGTTCCCGGATAAAACCTGCTCACTCCTCAAATAATCAAATTCATTTGCTCTATCGAAAAAGCTAATACTTCAAACTCTTCAAATAAGCAATGCTCTGGGGCACCTGGTCCATGACTGCACTACTTTCGTCTTCAATAAAATAATGAGCAATGCCAATTTTTCGGGACTCTTTCAAGATGCCAGCCATATCTAATTGCCCCTGACCTAAAGGCACATTATATTCCACGTCCGTTCCCCCTGTTAAGTCTTTGGCGATTCCTTTTTCCATATCCTTCAGGTGAAGCAATTTCCAACGATTACCATACTTTTTTAACAAAGCGACAGGGTCTCCTCCGCCAAATTGTACCCAGAAAACATCCATTTCAAAAGAGACATCTTCCGGATTCGTGGACTCAATAATGTAATCCATGAGCGTCCCATCTTGATAAGGTTGGAATTCGTAACCATGAGTATGATAACAGAAGGTTAGCCCATTTTCTTTTAAGATTTTTCCCGCAGTATTAAACACCTCAATGGCCTCATCCGCGTCTGTGACAGAAAAATTGCCCCGATTGGGGTGAGGGATCCAGGCACACATCACATACTTTGCTCCTAATGCTTTGGCGTTTTCCACCACTTTCATGGGGTCTTCTTTCAGTCCTTTAAAATCAGTACCCGTAGAGGGAATACTCATGCCCCTTTCATCACATAGTTTACGGAAATCCACAGGATCAACATTACCCGGAACACCTTCTATTTCCTTAATGCCCATGGCCTGAATTCGATCTAATGTCCCAATCATATCCTCAGGAAAGTAATTTCGGAAAGAGTAGGCTTGCGCCCCTACAGGAGCAACAAAAACAGGCTCACCTTGATTATTTTCAGAAGTGGACATACAATTAGATAAAGAAAAGATAGTGAGTACTAAAAAGATGGTTTTCCAATTCATTGCTTGATTTGTTAATTATAATTATGGAAAAATAATCATTAATATCTTTCGTTCTTTGACAATTTTTATGAATCGAG
>JAGQVA010001392.1 GCA_020438265.1 Bacteroidota bacterium | reverse complement strand
ATTTTGCCATTGGTCTCATCCAGGAAAAACCTTCTTTTCTTATCCTATTCCAGGTATTGAATCTCCGAAATGTCATTACCTTCATCTCAGTGCCTCCTTCTGTGACTCCCATCACAACCTATCGTTATTTTCTTCTGTAAATTCGCCTTAAAATTCAAAGACAATAATGAAATATATTCTCCCAGGCATTATAACCATCACTTTTATTGTTATGCTTTCCAATTGTACAGGAAATTCTAAAGAATCAGATAAGGCCGTTTATTCTGAGGCAGATCTCAGTATGGGGTTTAATCTGGTCGAAACCAATTGTTTTGCCTGCCACAACCTCAACCCGGATATGACCACGAGGGTTGCACCTCCAATGGCTATGGTGAAAACCCATTATATCGAAAAAAATACTACTCAGGAGCAGTTTATCAATGATCTGACTCATTTTATGAAAAACCCCAATGAGAAGGATACGAAGATGCCAGGAGCAATCAAAAAATATGGCATCATGCCGAAAATGATGTTTTCTGATGAGCAGCTCCGGGCAATTGCTGTTTATATTTATCAGACAGATATTGAAAAACCTGAATGGTTTGCGGAACATTATGAGGAGGAGAAACAGAAATATCAGCAAAAGTTGAACTCGGCCAATCCTACGCACGTCGAGCAAGGCCTGAAATATGCAATGGCAACCAAAGCCGTTTTAGGCAAAAATCTTCTTAATGCCATCAATACCAAAGGGACGGAAGGCGCGCTGGCTTTTTGTAATGAAAAAGCGATTCCATTGACTGACAGCATGCAAAATCAACTGAGCATCAGCATCAAAAGAGTTTCCGACAAAAATCGCAATCCAGATAATGCAGCCAATCTTGACGAGCTGGAATACATCATGAAGTCCAAACACCTGCTCGAAGATGGAGAAGAAATCAAACCTGCCATCCAGGAAAAGGGAGAAAAGATTGTGGGTTATTATCCCATCATGACCACCCAAATGTGTCTGCAATGCCATGGCCTTCCAGAGAAGGACATTCAGGCGGGGACACTGAGTAAATTGAGTAGTTTATATCCCGAGGATAAAGCTACCGGTTACGGGGAAAATGAACTTCGCGGAATTTGGGTTGTAGAGATGAAGAAATAGAGTTTTTGACATTTATACATCGTTCATGCGAATAGGCAAAGCCAGGTGGATCCGAAAGGTAAATGAAACGATTTCATTTCAGATAGGGACGTAAAATTTTACGCCCCTATCTGAAATGACCTTTTTACACAACATCAAAATAACCCTACCCTGGCCTTTGTACCAGGCTAAACCAGTTGCCGGAATTATCTTTGAATAGCGCTTCCGTGCCATACTCCTGAGTTTGCGGAGGTCTGATAAATTCCACTCCTTTCGCCGAAAGCTCCTCATACGTCGCATGGCAATCATTCGTATCGAATACTCCGGTACCCATTGCTCCTTTTTGCACCAGATCTTTCAAAGTACTGGCAGTTTCTTCATCGGTAAAAGGTCCCGGTTGAACTTTCATCAGAATAATTTCAAGATCAGGCTGATCCTTAGGACCGACAGTTAC
>JAGQVA010001391.1 GCA_020438265.1 Bacteroidota bacterium | reverse complement strand
CGTGGCGACAGCACGCTCGTTATGACCTTCCGCGATCAAAACGGCACCTATCGCCGTCTGGCTTCTGTCAGCAAAGATCGCGGTGAAAACTGGTCTATTCCCGTGCTTACCAATATGCCTGATTCCCGCTCCAAACAAAGCGCCGGAAACCTTCCTGATGGAACTGCTTATCTGGTTGGAAATCCGGTTACAGACAAGCCCCGAATTCCTTTGGCAGTCACACTCAGTGAGGATGCTTACTGGTTCAATACTGCCTACGCACTGCGAAAAGGAGGAAATGATCTTCAGCCGCTGCGTTATGAAGGGCTATTTAAGCGTGAAGGTTATCATTATCCCAAATCAATGGTTTGGGGAGATCATTTATATGTTTCTTATGCCACGAATAAGGAAGATGTAGAATATACAAGAGTTCCTCTAAGTAGTCTGAAAATTGATACTTCGGTAGTGAATTCTATTTCGCCGGAATTAGGCAAAGGCATAAACATCCGTTTTGATGTGAATGGGGTGGTTTCTATTTCACTGGAGGATTTTCACAGAGGCGGGGTTGTTCACATTTTTGGAATGAATGGACAGTTACTTTCGACCAGGAAAATCAATCATGAAGAATTGGAGATTGATATGAAGGATTTTTCCTCTGGAACGTATTTGATTGATGTACAAACAGAAAAAGGGAGAAAAGTAAAAATGGTAAAGAGTTGGTAAGGAAACCCTATCCCAATCCCACATCCAAAGTCATCATCACGATAAATCCACCGATAAAGCCTAAAGTTGCGATGTCGGTGTATTTATCCTGCTGGGTTTCAGGAACGACCTCTTCAACTACCACAAAAATCATTGCGCCAGCCGCAAATGCCAGCGCATAAGGCAAGATTGGAGTAAAAAAGCTTACTGCAACAGCTCCAACGACTGCTGCCATGGGCTCAACAATCGCTGAAAGTTGTCCATACCAAAAGCTTTTAAATTTGCTCACTCCTTCACGCCTCAAAGGCATGGAAATGGCCATCCCTTCCGGAAAATTCTGGATACCAATTCCCATGGCAAGTGCTACTGCTCCGCCAATAGTAGCTTCAGGAATACCAGCCGCAACACCGCCAAAAAGTACTCCTACGGCCAGTCCTTCAGGGATATTATGCAGGGTAATCGCCAGCACCAGAAGGGTTGTTCGATGCCAGGGTGATTTTAGTCCCTCTTTTTCACTTTCCCGAAAATTAATGTGGAGATGAGGTAATAATTTGTCAAGGCCAAACAAAAATAATGCACCCATCGAAAACCCCACTGCTGATGGGATTACCTTGGCAAACCCTTCTCCCGGACTCATTTCAATTCCCGGAGCGAGCAAGCTCCAAAAGCTGGCAGCGACCATGACTCCACCGGTAAAACCCAGCATTCCGTCAAGCAGAGCACGATTCATGCCTCGCATTAAAAAAACCAGAGATGCCCCGAGGGCGGTTAAAATCCAGGTAAATAAAGAAGCGTAAAGGGCCCCAAGTATGGGGTCAATGGATTCAAAATAAGTGATGATTTCAGCAAGCATGTGCCAAATAACGGAAAAAATCATGGT
>JAGQVA010001390.1 GCA_020438265.1 Bacteroidota bacterium | reverse complement strand
TGAGCAATCCTCTCACTTGTTGCGGAGACCTGAATCCCTGATGCGAGAAAAGCAACCCAACCGTTGCAGCCACCATCGGAGCAGATGTACTGGTTCCCTGTGTGGTGATAAACTGGGTAATTTTGCCAGTTGAAGAGGTATCGAGTAAGGTAGTGGTGAAAATGCGGGAGCCCGGAGCACAGAGATCCACCGTTACACCATAACTGCTTAATGGCCATAAAAACTCATTGCCGTTGGATAAGTCTGCCGCAGAAGCCGAGATGGAAATTACTTCATTAAACGCGGAAGGGTAGTGGAGTTCGTCGCCCGTACCGTTTCCCGCAGAAGCGACCATAATTACCTGATGATCATAGGCATATTTGATTGCTTCATGCATAATTTGTGATGGATAAATATCGCCAAAACTGAAATTGAGGATTTTGATACCGTTGTCAACGGCGTAGACAATCGCTCTGGCGATGTCATCGTCTTCTCCTGAGCCATTGGCTGCAAAGGCCCGAATGGGAACCATTCGACAGCCAGGAGCAACTCCGCTTCCACCAATTGTATTATCTGCTTTGGCTCCGATAATACCAGCTATTGCTGTTCCATGGCCGTTATCGTCCATAGGATTGGCATCTGCAAACAAATAATCTCCCCCAAAAGGGCTTCTGGGTTGGTCCACAAAATCATATCCACACACATCGTCGATATACCCATTATTATCCTCGTCAATTCCATTATAATCTCCTGAAATACCGTTTCTTACTTCTGTCTGAGGCCATGGGTCGAGTTTACCGTTTTGGTTCAGATCTTCAAAGGAGTTAATAGCTAATTGTCCAATAAATTCAGGATGTAGAAAATCAATACCTGTATCGAGAAAACCGATTTTTACGCTTGCGCTTCCTGTGGTCAGATCCCATGCCTGAGGCGTCTGGATATAATTGTGAAACCATTGTTTGGTCAGCGAATCGTCATTGGGTTGGTAGTTGAGTTGATGGAGGGAACGTATATGGTTTTCTTCTACAAATTCAAAAGCACCACTCTGCTTAAGCGTAGTAATCGTTATTTGTGTATTTGGTTCATTGAGGGAAAGGGTAAAAATATCTTCCAGACTTTCATTTAGCCTTAAAGCGGTAACCTGATTAAGGTTATTCACAAAAGGGAAACGGGAAGAAAGGGTTGCTGGTATGCTTTCAATGGGGTTTATTTGTCCGGATTGCGAAGCTAAAAAAGCTTGTAAATCATTATATCCAGGCGAGAGTTTGACATTTACTTCTACCTGGGCCTGGGAGAAAGATATCAGAAACAGAGCAAAGCAGAAAAAGACGGTTTTCTGTATCATGGAACTTACTTACAAAAGGCAAAGATCAATTTTGGGAACGCTAATTTACATAGAAAATGTCAGCTTCCAGAACCTGTTTTTTTCTTTTTATTAATTATTCGAACAGGTCGTTTTGAAGATTAGAAAGGGTGTTACAGACCCTGTTAAGGGTCAAACGTGGGTAGGAATACAGAGCTTTCCCTTCCTCCTCCCGATTTAGGTGCTGCTGGTATGTGTTTAGCATCTTTTTTCTCTATTA
>JAGQVA010001389.1 GCA_020438265.1 Bacteroidota bacterium | reverse complement strand
GGCGTAGAAATTCTCTAAGCATATACTTCCCAAAGGATGCTAGTACTAAATAGTAATTAAATTATTAGTATATCTTAATATTGTAATGTATATTGAATGTGCTAATGACTACTTGCTATGGCGCTAAATCAACAAGCTCCCCGTTTGGGAGAAGTGATCAGAAAAAATTTCCCCGCTCTCTCTGATCCGAATTTACTGGCTCAAATTTCAGAAGCTGGCAGGTTACTCTCCTTTGCTGCCGGAGAAGTCATCATGAATTATGGTAGTTATATTAAAATGGTTCCTTTGGTTATCGAGGGTAGCATCAAGGTTATGCGGGAAGGAGATGATGGAGAAGAACTATTATTATACTATCTCAATGCAGGAGAAGTGTGTTCTATGTCTTTTGCCTGCTGCATGTCAGAAAAAAAGAGTGGGATTAAAACCATTGCCGAGGACCATACTACCCTGATAGGAATCCCCATCCAATATGTTGATCAATGGATGCATGAATTTCCCGCCTGGAGAAATTTTGTCATGCTTTCCTATGACAATCGAATCAAGGAAATGGTCAAAACCATTGATAGCATCGCTTTTAACAAAATGGATCAGCGCCTCCTGGATTATTTGAGAAAAAAAGCCAAAGCGAATAATAGTCAGGTCATTTCCGTGACCCATCAGGAAATCGCCTACGATATGAATGCATCGCGGGAAACGGTATCCCGTCTTCTGAAGCAGTTGGAAGCCTCGGGCAGTTTAATCCTGGGCAGGAATAAAATTGAATTGCGGGATGATTTTTGAGTTAATAGAACCCTTTCTATCAATCCTGAAAAATAGTTTCCCTATCCACCACAGTAACCCCACGGCATTCCAGGAATATTTTGCTGGTACATGATTCACAAATTGAGTGCGATAATTTGCTATAGATATACTTAATGGCTTCCGGTTTTGTCCAGAAAAAATGATCTCGCCCAATCGCATCCCAAAAACCGCCTTTGTGCATCAGTTCGCGGCCGGTTTTTTTCATTCCACAAATATATAGTCCCCCACCTCTTTCATTCCATCTTTTTGATTCCTTTACCAATAATTCTGCTCCTGCCAAATCCAGGAAATTTATTCCGCTGGCAATAATCAGCAACCGGTTTATATCGGGATTGTCGTCAGCCAGTTCATTCAGGTAAGAACTCACATGGTCAACAGCTCCAAAAAACAGAGAGCCATCGATTCGGATCATTTTGAGCTGAGGACATTCGGGTAGAGGTACGCGGGCAATATTCACAAATTGCCTTTTGGTTGCGTCGGGGTCAGGAGAGAGTGTGACAATTCCGGGTTTGGAGGTACGCTGCAGGTAGAATATAAGAGAAAGAATGACACCCAGATAAATGGCAAATTCGAGTTCCAGAAATAAAGTTCCCAGGAAAGTAACCAATAAAACGCCAAACTCTTTTCGATTGGCTTTGAAAACCTGAGAAATATGGTGAAAATCAATCAGGTTATACCCGACAAGCAGAATAATTCCCCCCATGGCAGGAATGGGAAGATAAGCGGTAAGTGGGGCAACCAGTAAAAGAATTAACGCCAGAAAAACC
>JAGQVA010000137.1 GCA_020438265.1 Bacteroidota bacterium | reverse complement strand
ACAGATATGCCTGTAGGTCCACTGATGGATGGGGATGTGATTGACCTGAGTGTGATTGGCACTGACAGACTCAACATTACTGCCGAAACCGATCCTGCAACGATAGGTAGTGTAAAGTTTGGTTTTAATGGCAATGCAAACTATAAGGTGGAAAGTCAGGCACCTTATGCACTGGGAGGGAATATTGGTGTGAATTTTAACTCCATTATATTCACTCCGGGAACCTATACCGTTTCAGCGACTCCTTATTCAGAATCTAAAGCCAACGGAGAAATGGGACTGACTCAGACGATTACTTTCTCTGTGATCAATTCCGGAAATGGCAGCCGTTTGGAAAATAATATTGCCAGTCTGAGTGTTTATCCAAATCCTGTCAAAGATGATCTGGTGCTGGAAATGGAAAAAGGACAGAAGGGTAGTGTGATTATTAAACTGATGAATATGTTGGGGCAAACTGTCATGGAACGTTCGCTAGAGGTGAATTCCGGCAAATGGACTTATAAATTGCCAGTGTCAAAACTTCCGGCTGGGGTTTACACAGTTACGGTGCAGAGTGAAAATTCATTTGTCTCCAGACAGATTATTAAAGAGTAGACTTTTAGACGTAAGCACGTTTCTTTTTGGCCGAATGTCTTTTGGCCTGGACATGAGCCATCCCGGATTGGTGATGACTCATGTTTTTTTGTAGGGAAGTTGGGAGACGCATTAAAATGCGTCTCTACTCGTAGCGCAAACTTTTTGCGGGGTTGGCGTTGGCGGTTTTCAGGGTCTGGATACTAATAGTCATCCAGGCGATGAATACCACTATGATGAACGGGATGAGGAACAGGATTGCACTCATTTCCATTCTGACGGAAAAATTCTCCAGCCAGACGGTGATCCCCCAATAAGCCAATGGCAGGGCTACCAGATTGGAAATCATTACCAGAAGCAAAAATTCTTTTGACAGCAAAAACATAATCTGACTGACAGATGCTCCCAATACCTTTCGGATGCCAATTTCCTTGGTTCTTTTGACAATGGTAAAGGAGGCAAGGCCAAATAGTCCCAGACATGCTACCAGAATTGCCAGGATGGTAAAAATGCCAAACACCTTCCCAAATTGCTGATCTGTTTGATATTGCCGGTTGAAATATTCATCAGCAAAAACATGCTCAAAGGGGTTTCCTGGAAAAAAACGCTGATATTGTTCTTCTGCATAAGCAATGGTTTCCTGCAGGTTCTTCGTACTTATTTTGAGTGATTGATAGGAGCTTAGCATGGGATAATATCTAATAATTGTAGGACGAAAATCTTCCCTTAAAGACCTGAGATGGAAGTTTTTGACTACGCCGATTACTGTGGGGGTAGTTCCCCAAAATTCAATTTTTTGTCCAATGACTTCTTCTGGAGAACTGAAGCCAAGATGGGTAACTGCCGCTTCATTAAAGATCACTGTATTGGTATCCCGCCAGGTCTCGGGAGCAAATTTTCTTCCTTCAACCAATTCGATATCATAAAGGTCAAGAAATCCATTATTCGCCCACAAAAAACCATATTGTTTGCTTTCTGCCTCTGCTTCTCCCAATACCCTGATTCCTCCGGCATTATTGGCCCGGTTACCAGGAATGTGAGTTGACAGAGCAAACTGTGATATATTGGGATTCTGCAATAATTCGGCTTCATAAGCAAGAATTTTCTCTCCATACGTCGAATCTGAAATCCCGGGTCCTCTTACTACAAGGATTTGATCCACGCTCAGCCCCAGGTCATAATTCGCCATAAAAGAAATTTGTTCTCTAACCGCCAATGTCCCTACAATCAGTGCTACTGAAATAGCAAATTGTAAAACTACGAGCCCTTTTCTAAAAGTAATTGCTCCAAAACCTGTTTTCCCAATTTGACCCATATTTCCTTTAAGTACCTGCACGGGTTTGAAAGAAGACAGTACAAAAGCCGGATACAATCCTGCCAAAACAGAACCAATCAATAACATGGCTGCAAAGGCAATCCAGAATTCGGGTTTGGCCCAAAGACTATAAGAGTCTGGGATATCGGTGAGATTGGCCAACCACCCTCTGGCTGCCTGAAAAATAGTCAGCGCAATGCCTGACGCAAGCAAGTTGATCAGAAATGATTCAAATAAAAACTGAGTAATGAGTTGCTGTTTGCTGGCACCAGTAGTTTTTCGCAGACCTACTTCACGTGCGCGATCCACAGACCTTGCCGTCGATAAATTGATATAATTAACCCAGGCAATAATCAGGACAATGATAGCTATGATTCCTAAAAAGAATACAGATTCGCCATCTCCATTAGTGCTTGCTTCAACCAGATAATTAGAATATAAATGAATATCTGTAATGGGTTGCAGGCTGAAATCCATGCGATGATTGGCTTGAGCCAAATAATCTTTCTGCTCATTTAAGGCTAGTTCGTCAATTTTATCAGCAAGAACCTCCGGATCTGTTCCTGGTTTCACTCTGATATAAGACAAAAAACCATCCCATTGCCAGGCCGTCATCACGTCTTCTCCATCCAGTTTCACCCAGGTGGCCATGGCAAATAACATATCAAACTGAAGGTGGGAATTTTCAGGAATGTCTTTTAATACACCCGTTACTTTATGCAGAGTTCTGCCATTTACTTCCAGTGATTTGCCCATGGCAGGTTCATCCCCAAAATATTTCTTTGCAGCAGATTCAGTAATTACCACAGAATAGGGTTCTACCAATGCAGTTTTGGGATCTCCTTCCAGCAAAGGGAAGCTGAATAAAACGAGCGTAGAATCCGAAGCCCAGAAAATGTTCTCTTCACGAAACTCCCGGTTATCATAGGAAATAACGCCCTGGAGACTGTGTAAAACCGAATGCGAAAGTACCTCGGGAAAGTTGGCTTTGGTAGCATGTCCCACGGCAGCTGAACCTCCAGCCCATTGAGTTGAAAGTTCTCCTTTGTCGTATCGGTCCAGGCGGATACGATAGATATCACTTTTGTATTTGTGAAACTGATCATAGCTTACTTCAAAGCTGACAAACTGAAAAATCAGAAGACATACGGCCATTCCAATAGCCAGCCCCAGAATATTGATCAGGGAAAATACCTTATGCCTGAGAAGGTTTCGATAGGCAATGACGAGATAGTTTTTAAGCATAATAATGTGAATGTAAAGAAGATTTTGGAAACACGTGCATAGAATATTTGATCATTTCAACAAATGGGCCACTTGTAAGTGGTTGATAATTAGGTTATTGTGTGTTTTTGACATTTTATCTCGTCCCATCCTGATACAATATTTGTGTCAAAATGGGACGGTAAATTGATCTTCTTCTCATACTTCGCTTCTTTGATGAAAATTAAAAGCCCCTGGCGGGGTTTTTAATCAAAGGGAATGTATTTTTACCAGAAGGCTTATATATATTTTCTCCTATTGGCTTTTGTGATTGAATATTAATAATTTGCTCTACATCTTATAATTAATCATGAAACTCAATCCTTTGAAATTGACACAACTGAAAACCCTTCAAATAATCCTTTTCTTTCAAATTTGGCTGTTGGTACCATGTCTTATTTTTGGACAAACCTCATCCTCAAAAACAGAATTACTCACATACGAGGTTAATCCCGAAAAACAAACCCTTCGACTTTTCTGGAAAGATGATAACGGCCAGATAATCAATGATTTTGCAAGCTTAAATCAGTATGTTTCCAGCAAGGGGGAAACGCTGATTTTTGCCATGAATGGAGGTATGTTTACCCAATCTTATGATCCTTTGGGTCTTTACATGGAAGCAGGAACAGAACTCCACCCTTTAAATCAGGTCCAAAAAGCTTATGGCAATTTTTACCTCCAACCCAATGGTGTGTTTTTCCTTGCAAAGGATGGAAAAGCGGGTGTATGTAAATCCACTGATTTTGAAAAGATAAAAAACGTTGAGTACGCCACTCAATCCGGTCCGATGCTTGTAATCGATGGAAAAATGCATCCGGCATTTAATGAAGGTTCTCCCAATGTTCACATTCGTAATGCAGTTGGAATTCTCCCCAATGGAAATGTGTTATTCGTCATGTCAAAACGAAGGATGAATTTTTATGAGCTGGCCAGTTTTTTTATGGAAAAGGGTTGTAAGAATGCGCTGTATTTAGATGGATTTGTTTCGCGGACTTATTTGCCAGCTCAGGATTGGGAGCAGATGGATGGACGGTTTGGGGTGATGATTGGAGAGGTGAAATAAAACGCTTCATTTTTCTTTCACCAAATAAATCCGTTAATTCAATATATGAACCAACGCGATGAAATCCATACGATAGATATGAAACCATTCACACTTGCCCTCCTGCTCTTTTTAACCTGTTCTTTTGCCTTTTCTCAGGGAGAGGTAAGCTTTTTTGAGGGTTCTTTTGATGAACTAAAGGCCAAAGCTCAGGCCGAGAATAAGCCCTTTTTTGTGAGTTTTCACGCGCAGTGGAGTATTCCCTGCCAGAATATGAACAAATACACCTACAGCAATGCCATCCTGGTTGATTATGTAAAAACCAATTATCTGGCGAAAAAAGTCGATGCCGAATCCGTGGATGATGGCGGAATGGAACTTGCAGCCCAATTTGGCGTTTCGCTGTTTCCAACCATTGTCATTTTTAACCCTAAAGGTGAAAAAGTAGACCAGTTTACCCGTTTTGTGACAGGCCCAGACCTGGTGAGTGAGTTAAAGAAGCATGAAGTAAAACAAATTCCCAGCTCGAATACTTCTAATACTTCCAATACGCCAAATACTTCAAACAATTCAAATACCAGCAGTAATAATACGAGTACTTCAGATAAAGACAATAATTCCAATAATTCGTCAACCGCCAGCAATAATAATACAACCCCTCCTAAAAAGACAACGGCCAGCACCCCGGTTGTAAAACCTAAACCTGTAAAGGAAGAACCTGTAACTGTTCCAGCCACTACTTTCCCTTCTATAAAAGGTCAGCAGGCGAGCACAGCTACGCGTTCTACCTCTTCAGCCAGCTCTGGTTCTGCGAATGCTAAATTAGCTCCTGTCGTTTCCAAAAGCGGACTGTATAGAATCAGCATGAGTGATCAGGCCAATCAGGGAACCGGTGTGCAAACCGGGGTTTATGGAAATTATGAGAATGTATTAAAAGAAGTCGCTTTTTTGGAGAAAACATACAAACAAAATGTGCTTGTAAATATTGCAGAGATAGGAGGGAAAACGGTTTTTAAAGTGATTGTTGGCCCATTTGGTACCAAAGGCCAGGCTGACGGCTTTCAAAAAATATTTCAACAAAGAGAAAAGCGTAAGACGATGATTGTGAATTTAGAGAGCTTTGACTAGTCATAGTTGATTTATATGACGAGCATGTGACTTTTATAAGAAGGGTTGTGTCTCTTACGAATAGAACGGAATGACAGAACTACTACAAAAAAAGAAATTTGGCACTGCGCCAGTATTCTTTACCGCTATTTCTACAATTCTGGGAGCGATTATGTTTCTCCGTTTTGGTTTTGCTGTGGGAAATGTGGGCTTTCTGGGAACAATTGCTATTATCCTGATCGGACATGCGGTAACTTTGCCGACAGCCATGGCTATTGCAGAGATTGCTACCAACCAAAAGGTTGAAGGGGGAGGGGAGTACTATATTATTTCCCGGTCTTTTGGATTGGTAATTGGTCCTGCAATAGGAATTGCTCTGTATCTTTCTCAGGCAATTAGTGTGGCCTTTTATATTATGGCCTTTGCTGAGGCTTTTACCTCCCTTTTTGATTTTTTGATTAGTCGGTTTAATATGCCTTCCTGGCTGGTTTGGCTGCTTTTGCAAAAACAAACCATAGGGATTCCTGCGCTTTTAGGGTTAACCTATATCATGCTTACAAAAGGTGCCAATCTGGGCGTAAAAACCCTGTACATTGTAGTAGTAATATTGGGAATCTCTCTGGTTGCCTTTTTCCTGGGAACCACAGACTATAACAAAAAGGTAGGGTTTTCCCCAGCTACTACGATTTCTGATCCTTATTCCACTCCTCAGGAAAACCTTGGAAATACGGCAGTTTTTGGGTCTGATTCTACAGATAATGAGAATCAGATAAATCATAATCAGACCAGGCAGGGAAGCAAAAATACTTCAGGAGATTCTTCCCCTTTGATACCGGTTGGTTTTTTTACTGTTTTTGCTATTATTTTTCCTGCTTTTACAGGAATGACGGCAGGCGTGGGCCTTTCAGGAGACCTGGAAAATCCGGGAAGATCGATTCCCTTGGGAACACTTTCCGGAACCATTGCCGGAATGATTGTATATATTTTTCTGGCTTATAAACTGGCCAGTTCGGCAAGCCCCCATGAACTGGCTGATACGTCCAGGCTGGTTATGAGCGACATTGCCTGGCAAGGCTGGTGGATTATTCCACTCGGACTGGCTGCCGCTACTATTTCATCAGCTTTGGGTTCCATTATGGTGGCTCCCCGTACGTTACAAGCCATTGCCAAAGATCAGATTTTCCCGACACCCAAAGCGAATCAGTGGATCTCCAAAGGAAAAGGCGAAAGCGAAGAGCCATTTAATGCTTCTATTATTACCATTGTGATTGCGGCGGTATTTATCCTTGCCGGAGCGCTGGATAGTGTCGCTCAGATCATTTCGATGTTCTTTATGGTTACTTACGGGTCATTGTGTCTGATCTCCTTTTTTAACCATTTTGCAGCTGATCCGTCTTACAGACCCAAGTTTCGCTCGCGTTGGCCCATTTCCCTATTCGGGGCGATAGCCTGTTTTGGGTTAATGTTTTTTATGAATCCAGGTTATGCCATTTTATCTATTATTCTGATGGTATTGTTGTATCTGATTATTGCCTGGTTTAATCAGGACAAAAAAAGTATGGCTGTTATTTTTCAGGGGGTCATCTTTCAGTTTAGTCGCCAAATGCAGGTATTTTTACAAAAAGCAGATAAAGAAAAAACAGAAAGCTGGCGACCTTCAGCGATAGCCTTTTCAGCAAGTACTTTTGAGCGATTAGGTGCTTTTGATTTGTTAAGGTGGATTTCCCAGAAATATGGCTTTGGAACGTATATACATCAGATTGAGGGGTATTTATCCAGAGAAACGAATGCAGTCGCCAAAACCAGCAAAGAGCGGTTGATTAAAATGGCTGAGCTAACAGAGAGTAAAATTTATGTTGATACCCTTGTTAGTCCCTCATATACTTCAAGCATTGCTCAGGTGATTCAGCTTCCGGGAATTGCCGGGACGGAAAACAATCTGCTTTTATTCGAATTTTCCAAAAACAATCCTTCCGGTCTGAAAAATATCATTGACAATTTTAAGCTGATTAAATCTGTCGATTTTGATGTATTGGTATTAGGAACTTCTGAGCGGGCATTTGGATTGAAAAAACAAATTCACATTTGGCTTACGCCTAATGATTATCAAAATGCCAATCTGATGATTTTGCTGGCCTATATTATCATTGGCCATAAAGAGTGGAAAGGTGCAGAGATTAAATTATTTGCGGTTTATCCCAAGGACAGTCTGGAAAAAGAAAGAACAAGATTGTTTCATCTGATTGAAATGGGACAATTACCGATTTCATCGAATAACGTCAATTTGATTGCCAGAGATCCCGACAAAAAGGTGGAATCCGTTATTACAGAAAAATCGAAAGATTCCGACTTGATTATTCTTGGGTTTCATCTGGATTTGATCAAACATGAAGGAGAAGAAGTGTTTCAGAAGTACCGGAATGTGGGGAATGTATTGTTTGTGAATGCAGCGGATTCGATTGAGATTAAATAAAAAAAGGCCCTGAAGTCATAAAACTTCAGGGCCTTTTTTTATTTTGGTTAAGGTTAGACAGAAAAAGAGGTTCCACAACCACAACTTTCTTTGGCGTTGGGGTTTTGGAAGATAAATCCCCGATCATTCAGACCATGCTGATAATCTACGATCATTCCTGCCACATAAAGCGCATGACGCTTATCTACTACGACTCTGATTCCGGAAATCTCATATTCATCATCAAATTCTTTCTTCTCATCAAACTCTAGAACATAAGATAAGCCGGAACAACCACCACCTTTGGCACCTACCCGGAGAACTTTATCTCCAGAGATATTATCCTTTTCCCTGATGCTTCTGAGTTCTTTAACTGCGTTTTCAGTTAGAGAGATTGTTGGATTTATTACTTCATTCATATTAAAAAGATCAGTTCGATTCTTGTCAGGTCCTAAAACAAACGTAAATTTACAAAATTCGTTTGAAAACTCATTTCTAAACCAAATTAAATGGCAAAGGTTTCCAAAAATAATCTTTTCGAGGACTTTTCTCCTTCTTCCAAGGTAGAATGGAAAGAAAAAACGGAAGCTGGTTTAAAGGGAAAATCGATTGACTCACTCACCTGGTCCCCCGAATCCAGTCTGAAAATAGAACCTTATTATACACGTGAGGAGATCGCCAATCTTTCTTCTCAATACAATCACCACCCGGGAATTCCTCCTTTTTCGCGTGGAAATGATTTGAATGGTTCCCGAAATGATTGGCAGTTAGTAGAAGAAATTTACCATACCGGAAATCAAGCTTTTCTGGCGAATATTCAATCGGGTATTGGGCAGGAGGTACAAGCCTTTTCTATTCAGTTTGATCATTTTTCCCAACAGGAAATCAGAGAGATTTTTGCAAAAAATATATATTTGAACAGACAAGCTATTCATTTAAAAACCTCTTCCTCTCCTTCGCTGACTTTGGTTGAATTGTATTTAAGTACTTCCAGTAAAGGAATTCCTCCACGTAACCTGACAGGGACACTGACTCATGATCCTGTTTCCTCAGCGATTTGGAAAGGGAAAAAAGTCTCAGATGTTGCAATGGTTGAATGTGAAGGAGGAATGGTTAACAGCAGAAAATCGCCGCATTTCCGGGCGTTGGGTCTTGATATGACTTATGTTCATCAAATGGGAGGTAATCAGGTGCAGGAAATTGCCTTTACGCTGGCTACCCTGGTGGATTATCTGGATTATTATGACGAATTGGGATCAGACCTTAAAGAGGAGGAAATCTTCGCAAATGTAGCGGTAAGGTTTTCTACAGGTCCTTCTTTTTTCCTTGAACTTGCCAAACTCAGGGCTTTTCGTATTCTCTATAATCGGGTGGCGGAGGTTATGCAGGTGAAGCACTCAGACTTTCGTTCTCCTTTTATTATCAGTCAGACCTCTGATTGGCATATTTCCAAATACGACCGGCATAATAATTTACTACGATTTACGACAGAAGCTGTGTCTGCGATTGCAGGCGGAACCAATGCTTTGATTGTATCAGCTTATGACCCGGATGAAGATGATTTTAGTGAATCCGTGCGGTTAGGGCGGAATATTCAGCATTTACTTAAGTATGAATCCTATCTGAATCAGGTTGCTGATCCGGCCGGGGGGGCTTATTATGTAGAGCAAATAACAGATCAATTATGTGAAGCTGCCTGGGCGATGTTTCAACAAATTGAAACGATAGGTGGAATGATCAAAGCGGTAGATTCCGGCCTTATTAAATCATTATTGACGGATGCTCAAACAAAAGTGAAAGAAGATCTGGCTTTTCGCCGGAAAATCGTAGTAGGTGTAAACCATTTTCCCGGGGTAGAGAAATCTATTCCTCCAACCGATGATACT
>JAGQVA010001388.1 GCA_020438265.1 Bacteroidota bacterium | reverse complement strand
AGGTTTTGTCATTGACAAAGTACTGTACTCCCCGAGCGCCGATATTGGCACTAAAACGTTTGCCAATTTTGATATTGTCTTCAATGTAAACCGAGCTTTCAATGGTATTGTGAATCTTGGATTTTAATGTGGTGTCCTGATTGGTCACATTGGAAAGCTGGAAACCAATGGAACCAGGAGAAAATTTGTGAAATATGGTTCCAAAGCCAAATTTGATATCATGTGCCGGAGAAGGGTAATAATCAAAATCCAGGCGTCCTGACCAGTCTCTGATTCCGGATTGGTATTCAAAGAAGCTGTTGTTTTTTATGATGCTGTCTTGTTCAGTATATTCACTCCGCTCATCATATCTGACCCGCAGTTTGTAATGAGAAAAAGTTGCAGTCAGGTTACTGAATAATTTTGGACCCCAGATGTGATTCCAGCGAAGGGCTGCCAGGTCATTTCCCCAGCCGAGCTTGCTCTTGAATTCATTCATATTATAATTGGAATCGCCAGGTTTTCCATATTTGAATCCTTCTTTGACGTCCAGTTGATCATCACCAATATAGAAACTGAAATACAGTCTGTCTTTATCCGAAAAGGTATGATTCACTTTTCCGTTCAGGTCGTGGAAAAAATACCCAAAGGCAGAATTGCCCCTGGAAGCTGCTCTGGAAATAGGACGAGATAATAAATCCAGGTAGGTTCGTCTTCCTGAAACAATAAAAGAAGTTTTTCCTTTTACAATCGGCCCCTGCAGGGAAAGTTTGGAAGAAATAATGCCAATACTGCCTTCTCCATGAAATTCATTCAGGTTTCCTTCTTTCATTCGCACATCAAGAACGGAAGACAATCTCCCTCCATAACGCGCGGGAAATCCCCCTTTTACCATTTTGACACTGCTTAAAGCATCTGCATTAAAAACGGAGAAAAAGCCGCCCAAATGGCTCACATAATACAGAGGAACTCCATCCAGGAGAATTAAATTCTGATCAGGACCACCTCCGCGTACATATAATCCCGTCGTTCCTTCACTTCCTGACTGAACTCCAGGCATAAGCTGGATCGCCTTGACTACGTCTACTTCTCCAAGTAAAGCTGGTAAGGATTTGATCTGGTCCACTGAAATATCAATGGTACTCATTTCGGTTTTTTCTTCGATACGCTCTTCTTGTTCTGCTACAATTTCCACTGCGTCTACCTCGAAGTGTCCCAGGTCAAAAGTGATAGTTTGATCTTTATTTAATTCGACTGTCTGAGCGACTGACTGATAGCCAGGATAGGAAGCTTTGAGTTCGACAGAACCTGCTTCCAGGGTAAGACTATAAAAACCATAATTATTGGTGATGGCTCCTTTAAGTGATTTTGTGTCGTAAATGCGGGCGTTAATCAGTTTTTCGCCCGTTTCAGCGTCCTGAATATACCCACTGACGGTGTATTTCTCCTGGGCAAAAGCCGAGGCTGTTATTCCGCTCAATAAGGCAATCAGAAACCATAATTTGAAAGAATAGTGTTTGGTCATTGATGTTAGGTTAAAAAATTTGGTGTATCGTAGGGACAACGCATGCATTGTAGGGACAACGCAT
>JAGQVA010001387.1 GCA_020438265.1 Bacteroidota bacterium | reverse complement strand
GTTGCCGGAAGAGCCTGGAATGGATTGACCAGTGCCGGAGAGCCTGCTTCAGAGGGAATTTATTATTATGTGGTGAAAATTGGAGAAAGGTCTTATACCGGGGATGTTACTTTGATGCGGTGAGCCCTATTTAGGGAATGTGGGTAGAAAAGATATCCAGCCTGGATATCTTTTCTACCCACATTTTTGTCCCTGGGATTTACCAAAACAATTCTTCCTCTATTTCTGCCCCTCCAGTGCCTCTATTCTTTGAATAAGCGTCTGAATAAGTTGTGCTTGTTCAGTTAATTCCTCCCTTTGTTGGTCAATAAGAGTTTGTTGTTCCTGTATAGCCTGAAGAGCAATGACGCTCATTCCCGCATAATCTACTGTAAAAAATTGTTGATTATCCCCACCATAATAGACAAACTGCGGAAAGAGTTTTTGTAGCTCCTGAGCCATAAAGCCTGTATAGCGCCTGTCCTCAAGACTATCTATAAACAGGTAAGTTTTGGCCTTTAATTGTAAAACCGAATACAAAACCTCAGCAAGCGGTTGAATTTCTGTTTTGAGACGTTCATCAGAAACAGCGGTATAAGCACCAGAAGTTGGATTAATGGTTGCTCGTTTTAGTCCTTGTTTATAAAATTCTAATGCTCCTGTAGAATTGGAAGAATATAAATTCCAGTAATGAGAGTTGGGGCCTTCATTCTGAATTCTTAACCCATCATTCGAACCTCCAAAATTGGTGTGCATAATATGTATTTCTGAACGTGGAGGGCTGCCCGGTTTGATATTAACCCCGATTCTTGGCTCTCTCATGAGCTCAAATTCTACCGCCCATTTACCCAGATGCTGGCTATAAATTCCTACCGTTGAGTCGGGCTTTGACATTCCCAAAAAGGCTCTGTCAAAGGTATTTGTCTGATTAGAAAACCATATACCGGGGGAGTTATTGATACTACCAGTCCAACGGATTCGAATCCGTCCCTGCATATCAATGGGAAAAGCTGGATCTTCAATCCCTATTCCCATATAGCCTGGTGAAAGCCTGAACGCAAATCGGCGTGAAGCGTTGGTGCGCAGATAAAATATGTCTGTTGTATCTTTATATTCCAGACCCCATGTCGGGAAAGAAGGAGAATGGCTGATAACCATTCGTGTGGCATTACTTGAACCACTTTCAAACATATAAATCATAGGACTATTGCTGGAAGTAGCATTAGGAAACTGGATGCTTGCGCCATCGTCTTTAAACGTAAGATCTCCTTCAGTTCCATCTACCTGAAATTTATCACCATTACCCACTGTAAGAGTGGCAACTGGCGTGGCGTCCCCTATTCCGACTTTCCCCCCGTTATAGTGAATATTTGCCCCGGCCGTAGTCCACTGAGAAGGAGTGCCTGCTGGAAGGTTCACATTTCCCCCTCCGTTAGAAAGGCTTAGCATACTTCCAGCAAGGGAAAGGGTTTGAATTTCGTTGGTTGGGCTAACATCAGCCGCGGAAAAGGTTGTTCCTGTCAGACTCAGTCCGGCTCCGGCAGAATAAGTGGTATTATTATCGTTGGCAGGTGCCCATGCAGTGCCATTA
>JAGQVA010001386.1 GCA_020438265.1 Bacteroidota bacterium | reverse complement strand
TACGATAACCAATTAAAAGATGGTTTTGCGGCCACTGCTCCGGTAAAATCTTACCCTGCAAATGGTTATGGTCTCTACGATATGGCCGGCAACGTCTGGGAATGGTGCCAGGATAAATATGATGCTTCCGTTTACCAGGCTTATGCAGCTCAGGGTGTGGTAGATAACCCCGGTGGCTCAGACCAGTACAATAACCCGCGAGAGCCTTTGTCTCCGAGTCATGTGATTCGTGGAGGCTCATTTTTGTGTAATGAGAGTTATTGCAATGGATATCGGGTTGCAAGAAGAATGAGTTCAAGCAAGGATTCGGGATTTAATCATACAGGATTTCGGTGCGTAAGAGATATCTAATCCTTATAGAAAGCTCCAAAAATAATCATCATTTCATCTTCACTCAGGAGGCCATATACCAGATCTTCACTGGTGTTATTATCATAAGTAGCAACCGCTTTGAGTCCCTCGCCAGCATTCAAAACCAGTGGAGGATTAAACTGAAGCAACGGAGGGTGCTGCCAGTCCTGTGTAAAGTATATCAATTCATTATTCCTCGATCCTCCCGAAATATAGATTTTAAAATCAGTCATGTGCTCATGAGCATGAGAGGTAAGAAGGAAAATATTTCGTTTCTCACCGAATGTATAGGTTCTGCTTACCGTCGTTTTCTTTCCTGCCGGAAGGGTGAAGTCTTCGTTGCTTAGAAATAAATTTTCTGCAACGTGTTCTACTTCGTTGACTGGGATGGTATGAATATTTGTATAAATTTCTCCGTAAGTTGTATCATTCGTGCGATTGACATAATGAGAATTCATATCAAATCCTTTGTTCGCTTCAACCCTGAGAGCAACTCCTTCGGGAAGGCGGTAATCTGTTTCGCGCCACTGCGTACCATAGAAAAATAATTGATCCTGCAATGAGACTATCGTAGCAAAGTTGTATAACCCATTTTCATGACGTAAATCTCTGAACTCATCAGGTGTAGGTGATGCGCCTCCATTTTTAAAATCATAGAGGATAAAATGATGTGTTCCGGCCCTCATACGTGTCTGAAAGCGGTTTACATAAATCGGTTCAGGATTATTCAATTCTTTATAATAGAAAAACTCCCTTTCATAATTGGGAATGACGGGAAATGGCCCCAAATGCAACTGATAACCAGATACAGGCGGTTCCAGCGGTTCAAACTCCAAAGGTGGAGGACTGTAAATGGATGTATCTTTCAGCAAGGCTGCATCGGCAACAAACCCGGTTTCAGGCGCTCCAGCCAAAATCCATTTGCGGATATATTCGAGTTCGCCGTTTGTCAGTGGAGGGCCTCCGAGAGGCATTTGTTCACCGTATTCCGGGTGGTCATTATAAAAATGCTCCCGGTCGTAAACATTAATTTTTTCCCATAAAAAGCTGGTGTAGAGGCTTTCGAGGCCTTTATCGCTCAGGAGCATTAACCCATAGTTTCGTGCCGATTCGTTTTTGGGTTGGCGATTCATGAGCTGTTCATAAGCTACATCTTCGGTCAGAATCAGATCTGATTGTTCTGCAAAAGACATCCCTGAAATATGGCAGGTAGTACATTT
>JAGQVA010001385.1 GCA_020438265.1 Bacteroidota bacterium | reverse complement strand
GAGTGCGTTCATCGCAATCAGGTCCTCAATATTGGTCGGTTTGAGTTTGCGGAGGTATTTACGCATCCCGTCGGACTCAAACTGGAAAGTCGCAACTGTATCACCTCTCTGATACAGGTCATAAGTTGCTTTATCGGTAATGTCGATATTATCCGGATCGATTTCCACACCATGATTTTCTTTTACCAGTCGAATGGCCGTTTTGAGAATGGAAAGGGTTTTCAGTCCCAAAAAGTCCATTTTCAGCAATCCACACATCTCGGCCATAGGGCCGTCATACTGGGTAACCAGAGATTCGTCCTTGGCTACTGCGACGGGAGCATAATTCGTAACATCTCCCGGAGCAATGATCACGGCACAGGCATGAACCCCGGTATGACGCGCCGTTCCTTCCAGCGTTTTGGCAAAACGCATCATTTTATTAATCAGCGGGTCTTTGCTCTGGAATAATTGGCCTAACTCTTCCGCAAAATCAGGGTTTTGATCACCATCAAGCGCCTTTCTAAAAGTAATTCCTGGTTTGTCAGGAATCATTTTTGCGATACGGTTAACCTCGGCCAATGGAATATTGAGCGTTCGTCCCACATCTCTGATAGCCGTTTTGGCGCCCATGGTTCCATAGGTAATTACCTGGCTGACTGACTTCCGGCCATATTCATTTACCACATAATCAATCACTTCCTGTCGCCCTTCGTCATCAAAATCAATATCAATATCCGGAGGGGAAACCCTTTCCGGGTTCAAAAATCTTTCAAAAAGCAGGTCATATTGAAGCGGATCAATGTCAATAATTCCCAGAATATAAGCTACCACACTTCCTGCTGCTGAACCCCGACCGGGTCCTACGTACACGCCCCGATTCCTCGCTTCCGTTGTGAACGACTGAACAATCAGGAAGTATCCTGCATATCCCATTCGTTTCATAATTTTCAGCTCATGTTCAATCCGCTCGCGAATCTCGGTGGTAATTTCCGGATATCTTTTGGGAGCTCTTTCCCAGACCATAGCAGCAAGGAAATCGTCCATATCCTTGTATTGCTCGGGCACTTTGTACTGAGGAAGAATCATATCTCCGGCCAGATTGAGCTCGAAAGTGCATCGTTCTGCCAGTTGAACAGTATTATCCAAAGCCTGGGGAATATCCTGGAAAAGCTCCAGCATTTCATTCTGCGTCTTAAAATAGAAACGCGGATTCAGGCGACCTTTATCATCAGTAAATCGAAAACGGTTGGGATCGTTATAATCAGACTGGGTTTGAAGTGCCAAAAGCAGATCATGCGCCTCGCTGTCTTCTTCATTGACATAATGGACATCATTGGTAGCGATGACTGTCAGGTCGTGTTTTTTGGACATGCGAATGAGCCACTCATTACATTTGTCCATATCACCCAGGGTATGCCGCTGAATTTCGATATAGTAATTTTCCTTCCCGAAAATGTCCATATATTCTTTCAGGACTTTTTCCCCGGCTTCTTCTCCTTCATTCAGGAAAGTCTGGTTTACCTGACTGGCCAGACAACAGGTAGACGCAATGAGCCCTTTCGCGTGCTGCCTCAGGATGTTTTTATCAA
>JAGQVA010001384.1 GCA_020438265.1 Bacteroidota bacterium | reverse complement strand
TAGATAATCGCATAGGAAAAATTTGAGGTTCAAAATACATTTTTTCCTGAAATTGTTAAGAAAATAACCTTTGCACAAAATATAGATTCCGGATAATTAGGGAAGACTCTATTTCCACAAAAGAAAAATCGCAGAGACATAATCCCTGCGATCTACATGTTGGAAAGATATAAATAAAAAAGTTATGACATTAGAAAACGCTATCCAGTACCCCATTCAACCCAAAATTGATAAAGATGACCAGGATAGCAAAAATGGCCGCTCCCCAGAAATGTCTCACTCTGAAACCTGAGAGCAATTTATCAACCGCCATGATGGAAAAGATATTCAACACCAGCCCGGCCAAAGTCATGGAAGCAGCATTCACACCTATTCCCAATTGGCCTAATAACCAAACAGTAGCTCCATTAATGATTGCGATTAATACACCGACGATCACTGCTGAACTGTAATTCCTTACATACACAAATGGTAAAATATAAGCTGCAATCGCGATAGCGGCTCCTAACAATAATAATTCTATAATTAATTCTAAGGTAATGGTCATAGTTTCGGGTGTTTATGTTTGAGTAAATTTTTAATAAGTTTTTCACCCTAACTATTCAAGATTAATACCTCAACCTCATAATCACTCAAAAACCACTGATTATCAGCAATTTGTGTAATATTTTATAATTTATCATTTTACCAATGATGTAATTTTCTTTATCATTTCGGGAATTTATTGGCTGTTCATAAAAAAATTTAACAAAAGTTTGAACCTTTCATTTTTAGCCCCGACTTATACCTAAAACAATCGCTTTTGCTTTGGAAGAGCTACTGGTATTCAAATCGAAAAACGGAAACGAAAAAGCTTTTGAGGCTTTATTTCGAATCTGGAATCCTAAGGTTTTTGGATTTGCTTACCAGTTTACCCATGACAAAGAAGCTGCCCGGGAGATTACTCAGGAAACCTGGCTGGGAGTGATTAAAAATTTCAAGAAATTAAAACAGGAATCACTCTTCCCAATCTGGATTTACCGAATTACTCAAAAAAAAGCGGCAGACTGGATGAGGCAAAAATATAAGCACAAACATGAAGAAGAGGAAAAGCTGGAGGTTCAGCAAACAACTATAATTCCAGCAGAAACCGTTGAATCCCATGAAAATATATTGACCCATATTCGCAGCGAAATTGCAAAAATGTCAGCTAACCATCGGGTCATTTTGACTTTATTTTACCTTGAAAATTATGATATGGAGGAAATCAGTGTCATTCTTGATATCCCAAAAGGAACGGTAAAATCAAGGCTCCATTTTGCCCGCGAAAAATTGAAAGAAGTTGTAAAAACCAATAAAAAATACCAGGATGAAATACTCAGATAATCTCGAAGATTTAATCAAACAAGCCCTTGAAACCGAGCATGAAGAGACTGTCAAAAGCTACGATGACATGAATCTCTGGGAGCAGTCTTTATCTGTCTTTAAAGGGAAACATAAATTAGCGCCCATAGCCAATTACATCGCTATCTGGGTGTACGCGATGGGAGTGTTTTACTCCTTTTATAAAGTCATGACAGCCGAGGACACGAT
>JAGQVA010001383.1 GCA_020438265.1 Bacteroidota bacterium | reverse complement strand
AGGCAAACAGGATGTTTACCGATTTCCTTTGGTACAGAATGAAAACTCAGGTTATGACTTTCATGATACCTTTCAATACGTCCGATTTTTAAGGAAAAGTAATTATCAAGTCCTGATGATCTGGCAATGATTGATACATTTCTCCATTTTTTGTTTGCACGCTTGATGGATATATGATTGTCTTCAGGTGTTTGTTCCCAAAAATTGGGGTAATCGGGTTGGTTGCAGGTGAAGATAAGCAGAATAGAAGCGAAGAAGAATAGATGTTTCATGATCGATTTGTTTATGGGTTTTATACTTAAAAATAAAGAGATTATTTTTTATTAAACTCATTGATGCTCTTCTTGGGTTGCAAAGTCAGGGTATAATGATTGCCTGATTGCTTAGAGACGATATCCAAACTCCCATAAAAGTATTGCTCGCCTAATTTTCCTTCGGCAAAAATGTTCATTTCGATGCCTGTCGGAAATTCTATAAAATCCTTATTCTGTCCGTAACGAAAATAATACACTTGTTCCTGAGCATGATAATCAAGGGGAATGATCACATTCTGATTTTTGAAAACCGCGTAAGCCGTAACCTGTAATTCCGGTTCGCTAATAATAGTGATTTTCGGATTTTCAATTATGGCCGAATTGGTGCCAACGTATGAATCGGCATTATACCAGCCGTATTCGCTAATATCAAATTCGTAAAATCTCACGATTCTTCTCAAACTGCTCGAAGGTCTGGTTATCTGGTTTATCGACGGATTTATGGTAATAGTAGAGGTCGTAGCCCAAGTAGAGCGAACCGTATCACGGGAGCTAATTATTCTGTTGTTATTATCAGTAAAGAAAATTTTGCCTGAGTCCTGATAACAACTATCCATATAGGGTATTTCTCCAATCCCAATCCCCTGTTTTCTGCTCTCACTTTCAATAAATGCATAAATGGCAGATATATCCTGATCGGGAAGATCCGGGAAGGGAGACATAAGTTGCCGGTTATAAAGGTCAAATAAACATAAAGCCAAGGGATGCCCTTCCTGAATGAGTTTTATCGCATTCCTGGTATAGGAATACAAAAAGGCCGAATCTCTGTGTAACGTTACATTACCCAACGGTGGGCCGATTAATACAGCTCTTAAATTTTCGGAGTGACAAGCTGTACAATTTTCCTTGTAAAGTTCCTGGCCAAGCGTAATTTTTTCTTCCAGATCATTATTTAATTCTCCTAATTCCTGCCAATGTATTTTCCCTTCTATTTCTTCTCCTTTAAAAAGCTTCATCCCCGAGGCAATTCTTAACTGAGGAATTCTGACTTTGAGAGGATATTGCTGATTGATCGGAGTTGGGGGATTGCTTTGAATGTAGATCATTCCATCGCTGTCTAATAACTTATTGTCTGTGGTAAGGGTGATGAGCCCTTCTTTAATCATAGAGGGTTTGTCTAAGGCGGTTTTGATGTGTAATTCTATCTCTTCTTCTTCAGATTGAAAGGAGAATTCCGAGATGGAGATTTCGACTCCTTCTTTGGTTGTGATGAGAGTGTCTTTACCGGGGGAAATTAGGAAGATTTCTCCGGAGTCTGT